>CAZHEW010000201.1:0-6521 GCA_964531815.1 uncultured Verrucomicrobiota bacterium | reverse complement strand
ACCGTCGCGAGCTGAAGCGGGAAGCGCCGCTGGTCTTCGCAGACGCTGCGGACCAGGCGCGCCAGTTCAGGGCTGCGCAACGCGCGGGCTGCGGCGCCATTGAGGGCGTGGGTTTCGACCGGCTTGATGATGTTCTCCTTGTGGGTCTCGCGGAAGTGCTTCTCGACTGCTTCCATATCGGCCAGCCGCACCGGCTCGGGCATGTTGAGGCAGATGTAATCCGTCTTCCAGCTCTGGTCATCCACCCATTTCTTGACCACCTCCTCATCGCGCACGATGCGCACGCGCGACTTGTATTCCTCGAACGGCATGCGGGAGAAGCGCTCGCCATGCAGCTTGCGCAAGTGGTTCTGGTAATCGTGATGGTTCGGCGGGCCGAGGATGATGCCGCTCAGACCGCATTGCGCGACAAACGTGTACTTGCCCTTGGGCGGCTCGGTTGCCGTCCGCTCGGCCTGGTAGAATGTGGTAAAATGCTTCTTGAGGACATGCGCGACGGCTTCGTCCTCGGACAGCCAGAGGGTGTCGTCGAGCGCGCAAACAAACAAAGGCTGGATGGGCTCGCCCTGGGCGTTCTTCTTCACGCTGAACAGCACCAGGTGTCGCTCCGGCTTCTGCAGAATCATCTGCGCGATCTCGAACAGCGGATACGCCCGCCCCGTCATCTTGATTTGCCGCGCCAGGGATTCCACGCCTTTGTCTTCCGGGCGCAGGGTCGCCTCAATTTCCGGCAGTGGCGCCGGCGCGCGCCATTCACGAGGTTCGCCCCGGCGAAAGTCAGGTCTCGGGCCGCCCGGGGGCCGGCCGCGCTCGCCCTCCGGCCGGGGCGGGCCGCGCCGTTCGCCGCGCGGGCGGTTGCCGTCCCGTCGGGGTCCGGGCGGACCATCACGGCGGGGCGGGCGGGGACCGCGCCGGTCGCGGTCTCGGCGGCGGTCGAATCGTTCAGTCTCGCCCTCGTAATGGGCGTATTTCGAGGCCGAAGGCTCTTGTGCCCAGGCGGGCAGAAAGAGTTTGTTCAAATCTAGTTCGCTATCAGGCAATATGCTCATTGCTTCACATCAGGCGCATTTTGCGGCGCGCCTTGCAGATGCCGCAAGCCAAGCATGGAACGGCTGCCGCCCAAATGCAAGCATCGGCTGGAATTTATTCCAGCGCCTCTGGCCGCCAGCCCCATGCGGGGCGGGCTTACTGCGCCCCGGCCCCCTGGCGCAGGGCGTAGAGACGGTCCATGGTGGCGATGTAGAGCGCGCCGTTGGCGGCAGTGGCAGTTGCGCTGATCGGCCGGTCAAAGGTGACCGTCGAGAGGACTCTCTTTTCCCGGTCGG
The DNA here is from genome assembly GCA_964531815.1 of uncultured Verrucomicrobiota bacterium. Taxonomy (GTDB): domain Bacteria; phylum Verrucomicrobiota; class Verrucomicrobiia; order Limisphaerales; family UBA8199; genus UBA8199. The sequence continues at coordinate 5,196 of CAZHEW010000201.1, read as the reverse complement.
CGGCGAAGATGTAGAAGCTGCCGCTGCGGGTGCCAAGATAGACTTTGCCGTCGGCGGCCAGGGGCGAGGCCCAGGCTTCGCCTTTGATCTCGTGGGTCCAGCAGGGCTTGCCGGTCTTCGTGTCCACACAATGGAACCTTCGCCCGCAATCGGCGATAAAGGCCAGGCCACGATAGATTGCCGGAGTGGAGAGAACGTGCTTTTGGAGAGGATAGGACCAGACGAGAGCATTTGTGGTGATGTCGCCGGCGCCGGTAGCGTCCAGGCACTTGAGCCAGGCTTCGTTCTTGCCCCACCAGATATCGCCGCCGCCGCCGATGTAGAGGCGGTTGTCATGGAAGACGGGCATGCCGAAGAAGTCGCTCGGGCTTTCGCTGCGGTTGCTGACGTATTGGTGGACGTTGGTTTTGGGGGCGGCAGGGTCGAAGTCGAAGCGCCAAACCCGCTCGAGGAAAGCGGGAGAACGGAGTGACGGAATGGCGGGATGCTGGCCCGGAGGGGGGGCGGGCATCACGCCGGCTTGCCTGTCCTGCGGCACCTGGTTCGTCAGCGTCTCGAAGGCATACACAATGCCGTTGCCGGCGGCGAAGAACAGGCGGGGCCGGCCATTGACGGTAGCCAGCGAAGGCGCCGACCAGGTGCTGTGGAAGATGTTGGGGGCGATGCCCTCGTTTTCGCGCGCCACGAGCCGGCCAGTGCGCTTATCCAGCACGACCAGGCTCGGGGCGTCCGGGGTGCGGATGCGACGGTGGGTATTGTCCACCCCGGTGCCGGTGTTGAGATAGAGGTAATCGCCGTCAACGAGGATGGAACTGTGGGCGGCATCGTGGGACCAGATTCCGGCGCCAGCGGTGAGATCAAACTTCCAGAGAATGCGCGAGGCGGGCAGGGCTGGCGGCCGGTTCGTTTCGGCATTCTCCATTTTGCCTTCTTCCTGCCCCGGCACGGGCGGCGGATCGAGGCAGACGACCTCACCGCGGTTGTTGACGAAGTACACGCGGCCCTGCTCGACCGTGACGGGCGACGAAATACCGCTTCGGGGCCAGTCAAAGTAAATGTCCTCGGCGCGCTTCGGGAAGACCATTTGCCACAGGAAGCGGCCGGTCTGCTCGTCAAAGCACATCAGCACGCCGCGGTCACCCTGCTGGGCGGGGTCCCGCGGGTGGCCGTTGTTGGTGCCAATATAGACGCGGCCCCCGGCGACAATGGGAGTGGAATGAGTCTCGGTGCCCAGCTCCGCCGACCACTGAATGTTGCTGCCCGTCTGGGGATCGAAGGCCTCCGGCAAGCCGCGCTCCTCCGAGACCATGTTGCGGGACCAGGCATGGCCCCACTGCGGCTGGTCGGCGCCCCCAGCCGGCGCCCCCAGGAATCCCAGCGCCAAACCGCTCAGAAGCAGGAGCCACCGCGCGCCAGCGCCGCGACCCGGGCGAACGAGGAGCCTCCTTGCCGAACGCAGGGGCGGTAATTGGAGCATCTGGCTAAGCATGAGGGTAAAACGGGTCAAGGGGCAGCCAGGGCTCGCTCCAGCCGGCGCCAGATATCCTCCGGGTCTTCCAACCCGACCGAGAGGCGGATGAGGCAGCGCGGGACACCGCACGATTCGGCCCATTCCAATTCCGTGTAGTGGGCCAGCAACATGAACGGGCACGCGAGCGTGAACACCGTGCCGAGGCTGGGGCCTTTGCATAACTCGAGCCGGTCGTAAATGCCGGCAGACCTGGTCTGGCCATTCCTGGGCAGGAAAGCGAGCAGGGCGCTCCAGCCGCCGCCGGGTCGGCGCACGGCCTCGTAGGCCTCACTGAACTCCCACTTGGGATACCAGACGCGCTCGACGGCCGGATGCCGGCGCAGGCGCTCGGCCAGCCGCAGGCCGTTCTGATTGTGCCGCTTCATGCGCTCGGGGAAGCTCCGCGCCTGGGCCTCCAGCACCACGGCATCTTCACCCCACAGCAACTCCTCGTGCTCGGCGCTGACCAGCGCCTTGAGCTCGTGGTAAAGGGGCGACCTGGGGTTGCAGATGAGCGCGCCGCCCATCGCGTTGCCGGTGCCGACGATGAACTTGGTGAGGCTGGTGGCGATCAGGTCGGCGCAGCCGCTCAGATCCACATTAGCCGGAGTAGCGACGACATCATCCACCACCAGCGGCACGCGCTGCTCGCGGAGGAGGGGACGGATGCGACGCACATCGGCCGACCCCAGCAGCGGGTTTCCGGGGATCTCGCAGAAGCACGCCGCCAGCGGCTGCCGGCGCAGCAAGGCGCGCAGCTCCTGCTCGATGCTTCCCAGGTGATGCAGCAGGATGCCGCCCTGGCCGAGCTTCTGTTGCAGCTTCAGGGTGTCCACGTACGGAAATCCCAACTGGGCCGTGGGCCTCCCGGGCGTCCGCTGCCTGACCGCCTGGAGGGCCGCGAACTGCGCGGCCATGCCGGTCGGCGCCAGAAACACATCGTCTTCGGCGCAGCCGTAAAACCCGGCGAGCTGCCGCCGCAAGGATTGGCGCACCGCCAGCTCTTCGGAGAGCGGCGCGCGCCCGGCCAGGTGCGCTTCGGCCTGGCGGGTGGAAACAATCAGCCCCGTATGCTGCCAGAACGCGCGCAGGGCGGCGGTTCCCGCCTCGCTGGTCACAACGCCATGAAGACCGCGCAAGGCCAAAACTTTAGCCTGCTGCCCGCTGGTGCGCTCGATGAACTCCGCGCACCGCCTGGCCGCGCGAAGCGAGGGGAAAGGCAGGCATGGCCGCCCGTCTCCGAGCTGCCGCGCCACTTCCCGCACCTCCGCATGGATGAAGAAGCGCGGGTAACCGCCGGCTAGGGCGTTGACCACCTCGGGCTTCTTCTCTTCGTAGCCCACCACGTCCTCCCAGCGCGGGAGCGCCACCGATACGGCGTGCGGCGAAGCCGGAATCGGCTGGCCCAGCTCGGCGCCTTGCCAGATGGGATTCAAGAATAGATCACGCGCCGACATTATGGTTTTGGAAAAGAGCCTACGCCGCCTCGCCCCGCAACGCGAATTCTAATTGGGTGGCGCTCCGGGGCTGCCTCAAGCTCACCCTGGGCCGCGTCCGTTGGCACGATCGGCCCGCGAGCCGTCCCGGACTCGCAGCGGCCAGAGGCGCGGAAGGGTGGCGATAAATATAAAGTGGACTTTAGATTAAAGCGATATATCTTAAGTCCATGTTTGACCGATGGTATGCCGACCGGCTGAAGGCGAAGCTTGGCCGCCCCTATGTCCACCTCCTGTTCGGCGCGCGGCAGACCGGCAAGTCCACGTTGCTGAATCAACTGATTCCCGAGGAGGCTCTGCGCATCAACCTGGCCGACCCGCAGGAGCGCTCGCGGCATCTGGCAAACCCCGGCGAATTCGCGCAAGCCTGCCGGAGCCTTCCGACGAACCGGAAGGGGCAGTTTGTTTTTGTGGACGAGGCGCAGTCGGTGCCGGCGATCTTCGATGCGGTCCAGATGCTTTACGATGCCGACAAAACGCGGTGGCGTTTTGTGCTGTGCGGGAGTTCGGCGAGGAAGCTGCGGTTGACCGGGACGAACCTGTTGCCGGGGCGCAGCCTGTTGCATCATCTGTACCCCTTGACGCTGGCCGAACACCCGGCCAAAGAGGGCCGAGTTGGTCAGGTCACATGTCCGCTGCCGTTCCCATGGAACGCGGGGAATTCCGTGAAGAATCCGTTTCCGGAGTGGGATTTGCTGACACGGCTCGCTTATGGCGCTTTACCGGGAATCGTGACGGCGGACAAGCAGGACCGGGCGGAGCTGTTGAAGGCCTATGCGTTCGTTCATCTGGAGGAAGAAATTCGCCGTGAGGCGATGGTCAAGGATTGGGGAGCGTTTGTGCGCTTCCTGCAACTGGCGGCCGTCGAGTCGGGGCAGATACTGAATTATGCGAATGTCTCGCAGGAGTCAGGCATCTCGCAGCCGACAGTAAAAGGGTATTACCAACTGCTGGAGGACATGTTCGTTGGCATTCGGGTGCCCGCCTACTCGAAGAGCCCGCGCAAGAACCTGCTGTCCACGCCGAAGTTCATGTTTTTCGATCTCGGCGTGCGGCATGCGGCGGCCGGGCTCACCCCGTCGGTGGAACTGGTGCGGGCAAATCCCGGGCCGATCTTTGAACAGTGGGTGGGGATAGAGCTGTGGAAGCGGCTACAGTATCTCGGCGAGGGCAAGTTGTATCATCAGCGGTCCCGGGACGGCGCAGAGGTTGATTTCATTGTTGAGCGCGGCAACAAGTTGACTCCGGTGGAAGTGAAGTGGACCGAGCATCCGACGCTGAACGACGCGCGGCACCTGCTGGCGTTCCTTCGGGAAAAGTCGAGGGACGCGAAGCATGGCTACATGATCTGCCGCTGCCCCCGTCCCCTGCAACTGGACAGCCCAATCACGGCGCTGCCGTGGTTTTGTCTGTGAGCGTCCGAACAAGGAGCAAGGCAAGTATCAGTTTAACCGCCGGCTACACGGCCGTGAGCTGGCGGTGGGATCGTCCGTGACTGTAATCAGGATGGCCTCAATGGTTTCGAGCGGCGGGTCGCGTTCGCAGGCAAAGGACGCCGTCCTGATTTGCAGCTTGCTCAGTTGTTGAGTGAGTGATTGCAGTTTCCAGTCCGCCCACCCGGCCGGCACACCCCAGCCGCGTCGCAAGGCGAATTCTTATTGGCCGCCGGAAAAAGAGCGCGAATTGTCTTGATCTGCGCAGGGATTTCTGCGAGAACGAGAATCAAATGCAATGGGAAAGAGGCGGGTTTTGCGCGCGGTTGAGTGCTTGGCTCGTTGTACTGCTTGTCGCAGGAAGCGGTGCGGTATTGTCCCACCAGAGGAAGTAAGGTCCAGGATATGAAACCAACTACTAAGAAAGCATGCTTGTTCGGGGTGATTCTTGCGTTCCTATTTGTTGTTCCCACCGCCCTTTTCGTCTTCCACGGAGGCGCGGGCAAGGCTCCGGATCAGGAGGCGACTGGCGGTGCTGGCGCGCAGCTTTCAGAGCGCGACATTCCGGCCACAGGTGCCGGCTCCGCCCGAGCAGCCCTTGGCTCGAGAACGCATGACGGCGCAAAGCCGGCACCGGCGGGCGCCCCAGGAACCAGCCAGGGTTTAAGGCCGGACGCGAAGCCGGCCCAGGGAACGGAACCGTTTTTTGCCTCTTCCGGGATCTTCTGGGAGTTTTTTATTGGCTCGGATAGAGGTC
>CAZHEW010000200.1:0-6526 GCA_964531815.1 uncultured Verrucomicrobiota bacterium | reverse complement strand
TGGGATTGCCAAATCCAAACCCGTTGGTGGAGCGGTAGATGACATAGTTGGTCGGAGACTGGCTGCCGCCGACGCTCGGCGGGACGCCCCATTGCAGCGTGATGTTGCCGTTCACCCAGCCGAGCGCCCGCGGGTTCGTCGGCGGTTCGGGCAGGAACGCGAGTGGCCCGGAACCATATGTGTTCATGTATTTGACCACCGCATGCATCGCCGCCTTGCCTACCGCCGCCCGCGCTTTGGGATCTTTCAGCAGCGCGACATCCGTCGCGTCATCGTGGAATGCAACCTCGATGATTGTGGCGGGCATCTCGTAGTTGAACAGGCTGCCGTCAATTTCCGAGTAACCGCCGGAATAGGTCACGGTGGTCCGATTATACCACGGGTATTCCAGCGGCGGCGAACCCAGCGCCACCAGATCGTTGTTGACTTCCGCCCCACAGATCTGCGCCAGCGCGGCCTGGTTGGTCGTGGGATCGCCTGTGATGAGGGCCACCGTCCCGCGCCCGCCGCCCGCATTCGAATGAAAACTGATGTGGATGCGGTCGTGCACGCTTCCGGACGCCTCCCGGTTCATTTCCGCCGATATCTGCGGCGGCGTGGACCAGCTATCCCGCTGATCATCGGAACCGGAATCGTAAATGGAAGTTGGCATTCCCACCCCCAGGCCCGACGCCACCCAGTATCGGCAGTTCTCGTCCTCCCGCGGGTAATCCGAAACGCCCCCGCCGCGGTCTATGTCACCCATTCCATTCCCAAACCGAATCGCATCCGCGATGACCGCGCTGCCGTTCGCGGTGCTTCGCAGGTTGCTGACAATGACTGCCCCCACCGCCGAATTGGCGCCCGCGTTGAAGTAGTATTCGCCCAGGTAAACCCAGCCGTTGCCCACCCGGTAATGCGGAATGCGCACCTGCGATTCACCCCCCGTATGCACGATCCGATACAACTGATCGCCCCGATTGGACCCGTGCGACGCCCAGCAATAGACCGGGTAGTAGCCCGCCACCGGGATGGTGGGCGTGTAGGTCGCCGTTGCGGTCTCAGTGTCCGCCAGGTTCGCATAGCGATAGGCCACGTCCCCCGACGTGCCATAGAAATAGCTGGTTGCCGTGCTGTTGAACCAGGTGCCGACATAACTCACGGCGGCGTCATCGTTATCAATCACCACTTCATTCGTCTGGTATCCCAACGGCCGACAGGGAATCACCACCGCGCCCGCGTTGAAACAGTAAGTGGCGAACATGTTCAACTGGTCAATGTTCCCGTAATCCTCGTTCATCTCGAGCAGCACCGGGCGCAGCAGGACCCAACTCGATAAATACGTCCACCCGTGCCCGGAGTTCATGTAAACTAATTTGCCGGACAGCGCGCCTGACGGCTGAGTAGCCGCCGGCACAATGGGGCCGTAGGCTGGTCCGGCTACTGGCTTCTCCGAGTCTTTGGGCACGACGTCAATGCTCGACCAGTCAGGCGATGGCGGCAATGCGGGGATCAGCGATTCATCCACCAACCGGTCTTCCAGGCCGGCAAAAACAGTGGTTGCGATGAAAACACAACAAGCGGGAAGAACAGAGCGAAACATACGACGCGGCATTACCTGAATATGGCATTTCGCCGCAGAATTACAAGCCTGAATTTCCGACTGCTCGCGCGCCTTGGTCGCGTCCGGGTCCGTGTGGGAGGTTTGCCGCGAGCCCGGCCCCATCCGGGGCGGTCTAGACAACTGCCCCTCGCAACAAGTCCAGCGCCTGCTCGGCGGTGACCTGCTTGAATGTCTCGCGATCGTAGGGGTTCAAGTGGCGCTCCACCACCGTGCCGGACGGACCGGCCAATCCGATGAACACCGTGCCGACAGGCTTTTCCGGCGTGCCGCCACTCGGCCCGGCAATCCCCGTCGCCGACAAGGCGTAGTCCGCCCGGGTTTGACGGCGGGCGCCTTCGGCCATTTCGCGCGCCACCGGCTCGCTGACCGCGCCGTGACGGGCCAAAGTGTCCGCGCTCACCTCGAGGAATTTCTGCTTGGCGGCGTTGCTGTAAGTAACCAGGCCCGCCAGAAAGACCGCCGAAGCGCCAGGCACATTCGTCACCCGGTGCGCAATACAGCCCCCAGTGCAGGACTCCGCGAGTGCGAGGGTCGCCTTGCGATTCGTGAGCAGCCGGACGATGACCGTTTCCAGGTCCTCCTCCTCGACGCCGTAGATACGCCGGCCGAGAAGCCCGCGAACAATTCGTTCCGCTTCTGCCACACGCTGTTCCGCATCGCCTCCGCGCGCGGAGAGGCGCACATCCACCCGGCCGGGCCGGGCGCAATACCCCAGGGCAAGGCCGGCTTCAACCTGGCGTTGCAGCGGATCGCCTATCTGTTCCTGGACGGCAGACTCGCCGAGGCCGGTCGTTCTCAGGGTGCGACAGACGAACTTGTCCGCCGGCGGCAGCACGCGCTGAAGCAGCGGCATGACCGACCCGGTGAACATCGGCCGCAACTCGCGCGGCGGACCGGGCAGCATGATCAGCCAGCTCGGCTGGCCGTCGGCGCGAAACGGATTGGGCCGGACCTCGATTGCCAGTCCCGGCGCGGTGCCGTGCGGATTGGGCAGCACCGTTGCGCCGGCGGGCACCAGCGCCTGCACCCGCGTTCGTTCCGGCATCGCCCGCAGCCGGCTCTCGAAGAAATGCCGGATGTGCGCGAGAACGGCGGCGTCCTCCCGCAGCGCTTTCCCCAACAACCGCGCCATCAGGTCCCGCGTCAGGTCATCCGAGGTCGGGCCCAGTCCGCCCGTGGTGATGACCAGGCCGGCGCGCGCCAGCGCCTCGCGAACGGCTTGGCAGATATCGTCGCCCGTATCCGCCACCGCCACCTGGCGGGCGACGGTGTATCCGAGCTCCGCCAGCCGGCCGCAGAGCCACTGTTGGTGGGTATTGAGCACCCGCCCCAGCATCAGTTCGCTGCCCGTGTTAATGAGTTCGACGATCACCCCCGGAATCTACCGCCAGCCGCCGGCAGGCCAAGAGCCAATTGTGCTGTCAGCCGTGGACACGCCGCCGTTTGTGGTTACCTTGGCTTCGGGCACGATGCCGACACGGGCAAGACCGTCTCTGCATTGGCCCCATTAACTATGTTGAGCCATTTCCTGAAGCGCCCCGCCGTGACCTTGATTCTCCTTGCCTCGATGCTGGGTGCCCGCCCGGGCATTGCCCAACGCAGCGCGGGTCATTACCCCGAGGCCAATCAGAGAAAAGCAATCATGATGGGGCGCGCTCCCTTTCCGGGCGAACCCAGCGACGGGCACGCCCCAAGAGCCAGAATGACCTTCCTGCGCCTGGTTGGCAATCTGGAGAACGACCCGGCTAAAGGCTGGACCTGCGATATGGAGTGGGACCTGAAGGTGCGCCTGGGAATGGACCCGACCAACACCCCCGCAGAAACGCTCTTTAATTATATCGGCCGGCACCGGCTCGGCTACCGCATTGCCATGAACTGCGGGCCCATGGGCCAAACCTCAAAATACTGGCGCTGCGCTGTGGACAACGGGATCATGCCCTTCGCACCCCACTGCAATAATATGCGCGGCCACCGCTTCCATGACCCGATCGGGATCAGGGCGGCTGTGAGCGTCGCGGGCGGACGCACATTCAACGTCACCACCTATGGGCAGAGCCTCGAGTTCTTCGAGGCCGTGCCCGATTGGTCCAATCCACCCAAGTACGAGGACACGGCGCAAAGCTGGGCCAACCAGGGCCTGGCCGCCAAGTTCGCCAGAATCCTCGACGCGCACCCCAACTATAACATCTGGGATGCCCGGCAACACTTGCGCCAGGCCGCAAGCTTCTGGGCTGCCGGATGGACGGAAACCAACGGCTATGGCCGGGTGAATGAACAGGCCATCGTCGGCCGGCTGCTGCCGGGACCGCCCGTCGAATTCGAAGCGGTCAAATCCCGCGACCGGCACAAGGTGGGCTTTGCCTGGCGCAACTTCCGGCAAAGCGATTTCGCGGCCACCGTCATAGCGCGCCGCGATGGCCGGATCATCTATGAAGGCGCCGGGACCAACTTCGTCTGGACCAGCAACGTGGACGGGGACGAACTCTTCACCTATTGGTCAAAGAACAAGGCCGGCGAAAAGTCGCGGATGGAGTCCTACCAGACGCGCGCCATCACCGGGCTCAATCACCGGCTTAACCAGACCTGCCTGGTGCTGGGGGCGCCGCCCCGCGAAGAGTTGCACGCCCGAAATCTCTCCGAACGATTCCAGCAGGTCGCAACCAACTGGGTCTGTGACATGATTTGCCGCTCGGGGGTAGCCGGCTACGACCCGCGCACGCGAATGCCGGCGGGCCCCATCGTCGCCATTCTGCCGGACTTCCCCTCCATGGCCGCCTACGCCGTCTCGAATCATTACCGCATCCTCATCGCGCCGATGACCTATCCGGACCGCGACCTCTATGGCTGCAAGGAGGCTTGGGACCGCGCGACCGCCGCCGGAGTGCTGGTGGTTCTGCCGCACCACTACTCCATCTCGACTTCCCGCGCGCCGCAAGCCCGCCGGCTCTCCCCGCCACGCCTCTTCTCCGCCTTGACCGTCGGGGAAGGCACGACCACCAACCGCCTGAGCTTCGGCCCGGGGATCGAGTTCTTCGACACGCCAGGCCCGGCCAGCCGGCTCCCCGTCGGAATGACAAACCAAATGGATGCCGCGGCGGTAATCGCCGGCAAGCTGGCCCAAATCCTCGACGCGCACCCGCACTACAATCTCTGGGACGCCCGCCAGCACCTCCGCCAGAGCGCCAGCTATTACACGACCGGCTGGGTCGAAGACGGCGGCTATGGCCGCCCGCCCGCTCAGCCGGCGCCCATCACCCTTCTGGATCCGGCGCCGCCGCTCGACATTCAGGCGGCTAAATCAGCCGGGGGCGACTCTGTCACATTCTCCTGGCAGAACTTCCTGCAAAGCAGCTTCGCGGAAACCGTCATCCAGCGAAAGGACGGCCGCACGCTGTATCACGGCGCCGGGACGAACTTCACCTGGCGCAGCGATGTGGAGGGAGACGATATCTTCCGGTTCTACTCCAAGGACAAGTCAGGCCGCCTTTCCAGGTCTGAGTCCTACACGGTCATTCCGCTTACGGGGCTGCGCCGCCCCCAAGGCGACTGAGCCGTAGCTATCCAGTGAGATTGCCCGCGAAACACGCGAGATGACGCTAAAGCGGAGGAGTGCCAAACGAGGAAGACCCACCTGCCGATGTTCTGCGCCGGGCTTTGGTGAGCCCAATGCCTCAGTCCTTTCGCGTCTTTAGCGTGCTTAGCGGGTCCTGTTTCTCGCGCTCCTACTTGGCCTCTCCGGCCTGTTCCGATAACCATTGCTCGTAGCTGCGTTTGGGCAGGGACAGGCACGCGACGCTCAGCGCCGTGTCGGTCTTGTCCTTCGCCACGTAGAGCAGGAAGCCGCCGGGGGTCTCAATCACGGCGCTGACGTCGCCGGCTTGGCGAAGCTGCACCCGCAGCACCCGCTGCAATTCGGCGGGCAAGTCCTCGAAGTAATGGTCCCTCGCGGCCCTGTGCGGGGAGGAGATCAACTGGGCGTTGGGTCCGAATCGCTGCTTGATGTCCAGTTCGTCCGGAGCCGGGGCGTTGGTCTCGGCGGGGCGCGACGCCAGTTGCCAGGTCGTCTCAGTAACCTCGTTGCTATGGTTGGCTTTCAACAGGGCCACGAGCGCGACCATCCTATTGGGAGGGCGAGCGTCCCCGCGAGCCCTGTCTTCGGGAGATATTTGGGCTCGCGGGGACGCTCGCCCTCCCGGATTCGGGTCTTGCGCGAGTAGTTTCTCCCGCACGCGCTCCGCCTCGCGCCGCTGCGGCGCGTGCAGCGCTTCGTCATTATCGAACTTGTCGCGCAGCAGCCGCTCGACCAGAAACGGCTTGGCGAAGGCTTGGGCGAACCTCGCCGGGTCGTTGCCCAGGGCGGTCTTGATTTCGGCCAGCATCTCCGGCGCGCGGGTGGTGGTGTTGATGCGCTGCACCTCGGCGTTGAGCAGGGCGGGGGTAATGACGACGCCATAGACCTGCCGCAACGCGGCTTCCTTGCGCTGGTCATCCCTCACCAGCCGTTCGATCAGTGCGGGCGGTGTGGCCTGCTCGAACGGTGGCTTCTGCCCGAGGCGATGGTTGTAGTACACCCACTCGATGGCCGCCCGGTCACGCAGCAGCGCCGCCAGGTCATCGCCCCGCGCGGCGGTGGAACACAATAGCAGGAGGAGAAGCCACGATGTGATGCGCATGATCGCTAGCCCGAATGTTGCACGGTCCAAGGGGCGTGGGAAAGCTCCGTTAGGAGCGCCATGTTTATAGAAGGCCCGGCTGTTGCACGGTTTCCAAGCTCCGTCAGGAGCGGCATGTCCAAGTCGTGCATTGTCTCCGGCCACATGCCGCTCCTGACGGAGCTTGCCGAGACGTGGCAACCGGCCGTTCTATAAACATGGCGCTCCTAATGGAGCTTTCGCGCGGCGGCCTATGTGCCGATGCTTGTGA
>CAZHEW010000199.1:0-6539 GCA_964531815.1 uncultured Verrucomicrobiota bacterium | reverse complement strand
ACTGACCAGGGCCGCTGCGAGACGGGCGTGCCCCCCCCGCCTGACGGCATGGTTATTCCAGGTGTCCGAGGCGTACTTTTCGCGGGCCAGGCGGGCAATGGCGTCAAACGGGATGGAGGCGAGGGGGACAGCGGCGTTCCACGTTTTGGCGAGCGCGGTCTTGATCGTGCGCTTGGGGACATTGAGATTCAGGAGAAAATGGGAGTGGGCGCGCCCGAGGCGATAGTCTGGCTGGCGGGAGGGTTGGGGCAGGGCTTTCTCAACCAGGCTGAGGTCAAGGTGCAGGAGGAACGAGCCGTGGAAGAGCAGGAAGCGGCGACGGCGGCGTTGGGCGTTGCCGGCGAACTTGAGTCCGCCAATCGCAAGGTCCGTCTGACCTCGCCACTCGACGGGCGCCGGGAGGGCGGGGGTCAGGGCGTCACGGTGGCGTTCGAGGATGAACCGGTTGGCGGCGGCGATGCTGTGGCACGGTCCGTTATCGGCGATGCGGAGCACCAGGGAATAGTTAAGCACACCGGGGCCCTGCAACACGGTGCCGCCCCCGCTGGAGCGGCGCAGCACCGGGATGCCCAGCTTGCGGCAGACGGGGAGGTTGGCTTCGGTAGCCGCTTTGTTGCCGTAGCCGAGGACGACGAAGTATTGCAGTGGCGACCAGAAACGGAGCAATTCGTCACTGCCGCCAGCTTCGCACAGGTCGAGGAGGACTTCGTCGGCGGCGAGGTTTTCCTCGGGTGTCGGCAGAGTAAGGTCGCAGAGTTTCATGTGCCGCAGTATATGGCTGACAACGGGCGGAACGTGCGCTACAATTTGGGCTGCGCTAAGGCGGTTGACGCGCGGCCAGTGAGAGTTTAAGTAACTTGCCTGCTATTAACAAAGTGAAAGTGCCAAAGACAGAAAAGAAACATTTAGTGCCCGACCTGCCGGTGCCGCCGGCGGCGGAGCAGACCGAAGAGGAGAGGTGGCTGGAATCGCTGGAAACGGTGCTGGAATTTGCCCTCAAAGACTGCGGGCCGCAAAAGACGGCGCGGTTCCTGGACGGGCTGACGGATCGGCTGCGGGCGCGGGGCATGGAGATGCCCCGTGTGGTCAGCACGCCCTACGTCAACACCATTCCGGCGAATGAAGAGGCGCCATTCCCAGGCGATTGGGAAATGGAGCGGCGCATCAAGAGTCTTGTCAGGTGGAACGCGATGGCGATGGTAGTCAACGCGAACCGCGATCATAGCGGCCTGGGAGGCCATATTTCGACTTACGCCTCGTCAGCCACCCTCTACGAAGTGGGCTTTAACCACTTTTTCCGGGGGCGCATGAAGGATTTCGCCGGCGACATGGTGTTCTTCCAGGGGCACTCGACGCCTGGGATTTACGCGCGGGCGTTCCTGGAAGGCCGGCTGGAGGAGCGGCATCTGCACAACTTCCGCCAGGAGCTAGCGGAGGGCGGTGGACTGTCCTCCTACCCGCACCCGTACCTGATGCCGGAGTTCTGGCAGTTCCCGACGGTGTCCATGGGGCTGGGACCGCTGCTCTCGATCTACCAGGCGCGCTTCAACCGCTACTTGCGCGCACGTGGTGTCATCACCGGCGAAGAGCCAAAGGTGTGGGCATTCATCGGGGACGGCGAAACTGATGAGCCGGAGACGCTGGGGGCGCTGACGCTGGCGGCGCGGGAAGGGCTCGATAACCTTATCTGGGTGGTCAACTGCAACCTGCAACGGCTGGACGGACCGGTGCGCGGCAATGGGAAGATCATCCAGGAGTTGGAGGCGGCGTTCCAGGGCGCGGGCTGGAATGTCATCAAGGTGATCTGGGGCTCGGATTGGGACAAGTTGCTGGCCGCCGACAAGACCGGGCTGTTGCTCAAGCGGATGGAAGAGGCCGTGGACGGCGATTACCAGAAGTACTCGGTCGAGCCGGGCAGTTACACGCGGCGGCACTTTTTTGGCAAGTATTCCGAACTGCTTGGGCTGGTCAACCGCCTGACCGACGAGCAAATTCGCAAGCTGCTGCGCGGCGGGCATGACTCGCGCAAGGTGTATGCCGCCTATAAAGCCGCAGTGGAGCATAAAGGCCAGCCGACCGTGATCCTGGCCAAGACAGTCAAGGGCTACGGGTTGGGCGAGGCCGGTGAAGGCCGCAACATCACGCACCAACAGAAGAAGCTCAACGAGAAGGAACTGCGCGAGTTCCGGGCCCGGTTCGGCATCCCCATCGCGGATGAAGAAATCGCGGAGACGCCGTTCTTCCGCCCGGCCCTGGAGAGCCGCGAGACGCAGTATTTGCTGGGGTTGCGCAAGAAGCTCGGCGGCGTCCTCCCGCAACGCATCGTCAAGGCCCAGCCCCTTGAGGTGCCCAAGCTCGACGCCCTGGGTGATTTGCTCAAAGGCACGGCGCGCACGGAGATGTCCACGACCATGGGGTTGGTGCGCTTGTTAAGCGCGCTCATTCGCGACAAGACCATCGGCCGCCAGATTGTGCCGATTATTCCCGACGAGGCGCGGACGTTCGGCCTGGACGCGCTATTCCGCGAGATCGGCATTTACTCGTCCAAGGGGCAGCTTTACGAGCCGGTGGACAGCAAATCGCTGCTCTACTACAACGAGAAGAAAGACGGCCAGATCCTCGAAGAGGGCATTACGGAGGCGGGCGCGATGGCTTCGTTCGTGGCGGCGGGCACTGCCTATGCGACGCATGGCGTGCAGATGGTCCCCTTCTATGTCTATTACTCGATGTTCGGCTTCCAGCGCATTGGCGACCTGATGTGGCTGGCGGGCGATATGCGGGCGAAGGGCTTTCTGTGCGGTGCCACCTCGGGGCGCACCACGCTCAACGGTGAGGGCCTTCAGCATCAGGACGGCCACAGCCTGATTCTGTCGAGCACAATCCCGACGCTGTTGACTTACGACCCGGCGTTCACCTACGAGCTGGCGGTGATCGTCGCTGACGGCCTGCGGCGCATGTATGCCGAGGGCGAGGACGTGTTCTACTACCTCACGCTTTACAACGAGAACTACGAGATGCCGCCCATGCCCGAGGAGGGGGTGACGGAGGGAATCCTGAAAGGGCTTTACAGGTTCAGACGTGGCTCGGAAAAGAAAGCGCTGAAGGCCCACCTCTTGGGCAGCGGCCCGATCATTCGCGAGGCGCTGCGGGCCCAGGAAATCCTGGGGGAGCGCTTCGGCGTGTCGGCGGATGTCTGGAGCGCGACCAGTTACAAGTTGCTGCGCAACCACGCGTTGCGAACCAGGCGCTGGAACATGCTGCACGCGGCGGCCCCGCCGCGGAAGTCCTACCTGGAAACCGTCCTGGCCAAAGAGCAGGGGGTCTTCGTTGCCGTGTCGGACAATATGAAGATCGTGCCCGACCAGATCGCGCCGTGGGTGCCAGGCGGTCTGACGACGCTGGGCACCGACGGGTATGGCCGCAGCGACACCCGCCGGCGGCTGCGCCGTTTCTTCGAGGTGGATGCCGAGTTGACCGTGATTGCCACCTTGTACGCGCTGGCCGAACAGGGGCAGTTGGACAGGGGGGTCGTTGCCCGGGCCGTTAAGGACCTGGACGTGGACCCGGAGAAGACGCATCCTGAGATTGTCCAGGTCTAGCGCGCATGCAATCCTTCTATGTTGGCCTGACTCGATTCTTTATAGACTTATGGACATGAAACTTCCGCCTCTGGGTGAAGGCGCTGACTCCGGCACGGTGGTCAACGTGTTCGTCAAAGCAGGTGACACCATCGCCAAAGACCAGCCCGTGATCGAGCTGGAGAACGAGAAGGCCGTCGTCACTATTCCCGCCAATGCTGGCGGAACGGTCGCCGCGGTCTTTGTCAAAGCGGGCGACAAGATCAAGGTCGGCCAGCGGATTCTTTCGTTAGCCGACGCCGCCGCAGCCGGTACCCCCCCAGCCCCATCTTCGGCGTCGAGCCTCCGGCGAAGCCGCGAGCGGCTAATCCAGACGCCTTCGCCGGAACAGGCGCCCGTTCCCGAACCGGAACCGCAGGAACTGGACACGGAGCCGAGGGGGGGCATGTTTCCCATGGCGGCTCCCTCCATTCGCAAGCTGGCGCGGGATTTGGGCATTGACCTGGCCCGCGTGGCAGGCAGCGCGCGCGGCGGACGAATCCGGCTCGAGGACGTTCGGGAATACATTCAGAAACTGCAGCGGCTCGCCGCCGAGCCCCGGCCTGTCGGCGGCGGAGCGGTCCCCAAGCCTGCCGCCGAGCGGGTGGATTTCTCAAAGTGGGGGCCGATCTCAAGAAAGCCGATTTCCCCCCTCCGGGAGGTCATTGCCCGCCGCATGGCGGAAAGTTGGAGCACGACTCCGCGGGTCACCCAATTCGACGAGGCGGACCTCACCACCGTAACGGCTTTACGGAAGAAATATGCTCCTGCCTATGAGCACCAGGGAGCCCGGCTCACGTTGACTTCGTTTGCTTTGAAGGTCGTTGTGGATACCCTCGCAAAACACCCAATCTTCAATGCGAGCCTTGATGAGGCCGCGCGCGAAGTTGTGTTCAAGGAGTATTACCATGTCGGGATTGCCGTGGATACCGAGGCGGGGCTGATCGTGCCGGTAATACGTGACGCGGATAAGAAGAATCTGCTTGAACTGTCACGGGAGCTGGAGGACCTGGCCGGCAAAGCGCGCCAGCGCAAGCTCTCAGCGGAGGAGCTCAATGGAGGCACGTTTACCATCTCGAACCAGGGCGGCATCGGCGGAGCGCACTTTACGCCGATCGTTAACAAGCCAGAGGTGGCTATTCTCGGCCTGGGCCGCGGGGCGATGAAGGCCATCGTGCGCGAGATGCGAATCGAGCCAAGGTTGATGCTGCCGATCGGCCTTTCCTACGACCATCGCGTGATTGACGGCGGCGCCGCTGCTCGTTTCACCGTGGACCTTGTTCAGGCTTTTGAACACTTTCGGGAAGAAGATGTGAAGCTATGAGCAGACAAAATCATTATGGACCCGATCAAGACTGAAATTGTGGTTGTGGGCGCCGGCCCGGGCGGTTACGCCGCGGCTTTCTACGCAGCCGACCTGGGCAAACGCGTCATTCTGGTTGAGCGCGAGCCGCGCCTGGGCGGAGTCTGCCTGAACCGCGGGTGCATTCCCTCCAAGGCGCTGCTGCACGCCGCCCACACGATTACCTCCGCACGCGAGTCGGAGCACCGCGGGATTGTGTTTGGCCCGCCCCGACTGGATCTGGCCAGGCTGCGAAGCTGGAAAGAGTCCATTCTGACCCGGTTGGCTGGCGGCGTTGCGCAATTGGCCAAGATGCGCGGCGTGCAGGTCATTCAGGGACGAGGTTACTTCGAGGACTCGCACACCCTGCGCGTTGAAACCGAGCAAGGCCAGCAATTCGTCCAATACGACCATGCGATCATTGCCGTCGGATCCAAGCCAGCCATGCCGCGGGATTTCGACCTGGGCAACCCGCGCGTGATGACCTCGACGGAGGCCCTCGAACTGGAGGATATCCCGGAGAACCTGCTGGTAATCGGCGGCGGCTACATCGGCATGGAGTTGGGAACGGTCTATGCCACCCTCGGGAGCAAGGTCGTTCTGGTTGAGGCGTTGGACAGTATTCTGGCTGGCGCAGATCCTGACCTGGCTCGGCCCATTGTGGACTATGCCCGGAAGGCGTTCAAGGAAATGCGCCTTAAGACGCGTGTCGGCAAGATGTCCACCAGCGGCAAGCAGATCAAAGTGGTGTCGGAGACTGATGGCCAGAGGCACGAGGAGCTCTACGACCGTGTTCTGGTGTCCGTCGGCCGCGTGCCCAACGCCGAAGACCTTGGCCTGGAAAACACGAAGGTCTCCTTCGACGAAAAGGGCTTTATCCATGTTGACGAGAAGCAGAAGACGACCGACCCGGCAATCTACGCCATCGGGGACATTGTGGGCGGCGTGCTGCTTGCCCACAAAGCCACCAAGGAAGGCCGTATTGCCGTTGAGGTTATCGCCGGTGAGAAGAGCGCGTTTGTTGACGTTACCATCCCGGCGGTGGTTTTCACCGATCCGGAGATCGCGTGGTGTGGCTTGACTGAGGCGGAGGCGAGGGCGAAGGGCCTCGAAGTGCATGTAAGCAAGTTTCCTTGGACCGCCTCGGGCCGGGCCTTGACCTTCGACCGTCCCGAGGGGCTGACGAAGCTGATCATTGAACCAGATACCGAGCGCATTCTGGGTGTAGGCATCGTGGGGCAGGGGGCCGGGGAGCTGCTTGCCGAAGGCTTGCTTGCCGTCGAGATGGGCGCTACAGCAAGAGACTTAGCCTTGGTGGTGCATCCGCATCCTACTATGTCGGAGACCCTAATGGAAGCTGCTGAGGCCTACTACGGTCACGCTACCCATACGATGGTGAGCAGGAAGGCCGACTGACCCGCAAACGCAGTCCTGGGCTTCGCAGATTCTGATTGGAAATCTTAGGGCTTGAATTGGAAATCCGCCGTATTAGTATTTGGGTCTGACCGGGGGTCTGCCGCCGGTCGAGTGGTTCGGGGCGTAGCGTAGCTTGGTAGCGCGTCTGAATGGGGTTCAGAAGG
>CAZHEW010000198.1:0-6542 GCA_964531815.1 uncultured Verrucomicrobiota bacterium | reverse complement strand
ATGGTTGCCCTGGAACATCAGCGGGCCGCGGGCTTTCTCTTTGCCGTCAACGCCCGATGGGGTCGGCTTCGACATTTCGAGATTCTCATGGATCACCCGGCCGTTGAGGATGACCTTAAGGAATTTTGCATTGGCGATTTTGTTGCCTGCGGCATCAAAGCGAGGCGCCTGCCAGTGGATCTCATACTTGCTCCACTCTCCGGGCCTGAGATACTTCGGGCTTCTCGGCGGCTGTGCGCCATAAATGGCCCCCATGTCGCCCGGACCAGGATTTGCGTCCTTGCCGAAGCTGTCCAGCACCTGCACTTCGTACTCGCCCATGACATAAATGCCGCTGTTTGACTTCTCCGGCACCATCACTTCCAGAGTAATGATCGCATCGCCAAACACCGCGGTGCTGTAGAGGTCCAGGCTTTGCCCATGCCCCTTGGTGTCGTTGATAAGTTCGCGGCCGCCGGGAGCGACGGCCAGCACTTTGGGATTGGTCGGGCAGGGCTTCGCGCGACCGACCTTCCATTGGCTGGAGGTATTCCCCTCCGCGCGCGCCTTCCAGCCGGTAAGGTCCTTGCCGTTGAACGGTTTGCTCGCGGCCCCAAACAGGAGACTGGCGGACCCGAGCACCGTGGTGGTGACGATCAGGAGTGTGCTTGTTCTCATAAGATATTCTGTATCTGGCTGCTTGCTTTTACTGAAATCTGCTGATCCGTCAAAGGCTTATTTCGGCAAACGCCGTCCACAGGCGATTCAGCCAAACCGCGGCAGCGGGCTCAGGGCGTCACCCAGAGCGGTGACGCGTTCGCTACCGCTGTTCCCCCAGGCTCAGAAACGGTCCCAGACACGCCGCGGCCGTGCGGCTACACTTCCACCGTCTCGCCCGGCTGGGGGACCACTATCTTCATCTTCGGATGACGCGCGCGGATTTGGCTGACAAACCACTGAACCGAGTCCTCCTCGCCGTGGCTGAGCAGCACCACGCGCGGCTCGACTTCGCCTACCAAGTCCAGCAGGTCCTCACGGTTCGCATGGGCGGTCAGGTTGAAGTCCTCGACTTCACACAACCGCCGCATCTCCCCGGCGGCGGGGCTGAAGATGAACTTCTCACCCGGCTTGGCGGCCTTGAGCCGCCCTCCTGGCGAGTCCGGATCGGCGTAGCCGACAAAGAAGATGGCGTGCTTCTCATCTTCAAGCATGCGCAGCGCCAGGTTGTGCGAGGCGGTGTGCTCGCTCATCATGCCAGCCGTGATCACAAACAGGCGGCCGCCGGCAAGCTTCATGTTCTCAACCTGTTCCTGGTCCAGCACCTCCAGGTCCAGCGCGTCGTGCAATTGCAGGTTGGGGTATTGACGATGCGTGCGGTGCGCTTCCAGATCGTAGATTTCCGTGAACACGCGGCCCAGGCCGCCGATGTGGATGGGCTGCCGCCTGAGCCGGCCCTCGCGCGTCATCAGGGCCAGCAGCGCCAGGATTTCCTGCGTGCGCCCCATAGCGAAGGCCGGGATGAGGACGGAGCCGCGACGCCGGAGGACGCGCTGGATGGCCTGACTGAGGCGATCAACCTCCGCCTCGCGGGAGAAGCCGGGCTGAAGCTGGCGGTTGCCGCGCGTTGTTTCCATGATCAGCACGTCGGCCTTCACGTCCTCGAAACGGGCACCCCGCAGAATCGTCTGGTCATGCAAACAGACATCGCCAGTGTAAAAGAGGGTCTCCTTCCGGCCGCGGACCATAATGCCGGCCGAACCCAGGGTATGGCCGGCGTCACAGAATTCCAGGGTGGGCGACACGAATCCAGCGCGGGTCTTGCGGAATGCGGCCCAATCCACCTCCCGATTGTACTTGAAGCCCTGAATGCGAGGAGCCAGTTCGTCCACTTCGCCGTGGCTGTAGAGCGGGTATTCCTTGAGGCCCAGCTCGTCGCGCTGCCGTTTCATGACGTTGACCGAGTTGTGGAGCACGCGCTCGACGAGGAAGTAGCTTAGCTCGGTCATCAAGATATGGGCCTGCGGAAAATAGCGCTGCGCCACCGGCAGCGACCCCACATGATCGTGATGGCAATGCGACACGGCAATCGCGTCCAACTCCTCCCGCTTGATCAGATCGTAAAGCGGCAGTGCGGCCCGGCCTTCCCGGCGGGGGTGGGTGCCGGCGTCCATCAGCAGCCGGTGTCCCTCCAGGTCAACGAACCAGGCCGAAGCGCCGATATCCCGGTCGGGGTTGAGGTTGATGATCCTCACTTCATCAAACCATACTTGGCCGGCACCTCGAACTGCGTGGCGGCGGGCTTGACAAACTGGATCCGGGAAAAACGCAGGCGCACCGTGCTCTGCTTCTCTTTCATCTCGATTTGGACCGGGAACTCCTTCAGATCGGCCGCATTCCAGGTGACGGCCTCCAAGACCCGCTCCTGGCCGCTCTTGATGATCGCCTTATTCTTCACGCAAGCGTGGCCGTCAACGGTCTCCTTGCCCACCGCGGTCTTTTCCAGCTTCAGCCCCCTTTCGAGCGCCTTGAGCTCACCTTCGGCCAGAGGAATAGTCTGGTAGGACTGTACGCCGGGATAAATCACATACGTTGCCTTCTTGTCCGGCCGGAAGACGCTGGTGATCCGGGCCATGCCCGCCTGTTTCAAACTGGCCACGGTCGCGGCGGGCAGGTCCTTATTGGTCATCTGTTCCAGGTCAATGTCCAGACGGACTTTGCCATCGAGGACGGTCCAATCCATCAACATCCGCACCGTCTCCTTCTGCGTCGAGTCAAAGGCGCGCGCCTCGACTTTGGCCGTGAACGCGGAAACGCCGCTGAAGAGCTTCACAAAGGCCGCGTTGATGCCGGTCGGCGATCCTGCGGTGGGCACCTGGCTGAACGCAGGGCTGCCGGCTGACAATGCCAGGAAGAGCACCGCGAGCAGTCGCGGTTGCAGTGCAAGTCTATTCATGAGATTGGTTTCCCCACTATACGCGTCCGACCCAGAAACAACAGCAGAAAGTCCCGGCCGCTTTCTGTTTGGCAGTTGGACCAGGCCGGTTTAGGCTGGCCCAACGAGCATGACACAGCTTCAAGAAAGCCGCCGGGCCAGGATGCGTTTCAGACACGCACTACCCTGGTTCATTCTGGCCGCGCTCCTGCACGCGACGCTGCCGCTGGCCGCACAACAGGTTCCGGTCGTGGAAAAGACCCTCGCAAACGGGATGCGGCTCCTGTTGGTGGAGCGACACGATGAACCGACGGTCGCGGGCGGTTGGGTGGCGCACGTGGGCAGCGCGAGCGAGCGACCGGGCATTACCGGCATCACGCATCTCTTCGAGCACATGATGTTCAAAGGAACGAGGACTATCGGCACCAAGAACTACCAGCGCGACCTGGAGATCATTGCCGCGCAGGAGCGCGTCCGCGATGAGATGCGACAGGAGGAGCGGCAAATGCGCGCCGACTACCGCCTCGGCAAGATTGACGATCTGCACCGGCCCGAAAACCATCCACCGCGCTACCGCGAGCTGCAGAAGGAGTTCAACCGGCTCATCGCCGAACAGCGCGACATCCTGGTCAAGAACGAGTTTGACCGCATTTACAGCGGGGCGGGCTGCTCAGGCATGAACGCCTTCACCTCCCAGGACATGACGGCCTATTTCATCACCATGCCGGCCAACAAGCTCGAGCTGTGGGCATGGATGGAGTCCGAGCGGCTGCTGTGCCCGGTGTTTCGCGAGTTCTATGCCGAGCGGGATGTGGTGATGGAGGAACGGCGCCTGCGCACCGAATCCACGCCGCTCGGCAAGTTCGAGGAGCAGTTCAACGCCATGTTCTGGGAATCCTCGCCCTACGCCTGGCCGGTGGTGGGTTGGCCGTCGGACATTCCCGCCATCTCCAAAGCGCAGGCCGACGAGTTCTACACAACCTACTATTCGCCCCAGAACATCACAGTCATCCTCGTGGGCGACTTCGACCCTGCCAAAGCCGTGGAGCTGGCACGGAACTACTTCGAGCGCATCCCGCGCGGCCCCCGGACGCCGCCGGACGTGGTCACGCTCGAGATGAAACAAATTGCCGAAAAGCGCATGTATGCCGAGGCGGAGACGAACCCGCAGGTGGACATTTTGTGGCATACCGTGCCGTTCCGGCATCGGGACTCGCATGCGTTGGAAATCCTGAGCCAGATACTCGCCACGCGCACCGGCCGTCTGTACAAGGGGCTGGTGCTGGGCAGCGGCGTCGCCACTGAAACCTGGGCCTACCAGGCCTCCATGAAATGGGAGGGCTACTTCAATGTCGGCGGCGAGGCGAAGGGAGAGCACAAACCTGAGCAGGTTGAAGCGGGTATCTACGAGAATATCGAGAAGCTGAAGCAGGAGCCGGTGCCGCCCGAGGAATTGCAGAAGGTAAAGAACAACTTTGCGGCCACGGAGTATCGGCGGCTCTCGTCGAACTACCCGATTCTGATTCACCTGATTCGCAACGACGGCGCAGGCCACTGGCGTGAGATCAACGAGGCCGGCCCGAAGATTCAGGCCGTAACAGCCGCCGACGTGCAGCGCGTGGCCAGCAAATACTTCACCCGGGAAAATCGGACCGTGGCCATCTACACGCGCAAGCCCGGCACCGCCGCCGCCAAGCCCACGCCCCAGCAGGCACCATGAAGACCGCACAACCGACAATCCAGGACCGCAACCCCGAAGGCACAAGCAAGGCCGCACTCCGAAGACCGGCGAGCCGGCAGCCGGGTCCAGCGGGTCACCTGTTGGGATTCAGTTTTCGGCTCTTTTGCGCCCTGGCCGGCGCGGTGCCTCTCCTTGCGGCCACCAACTTCACGCCAGTCTTTGCGCAAGCCGCCATTCCTGACCGGCCCGAGAAGCTCACCTATCCGCCGCTCGTCTATGAGCCGCCGGCGCCGGAGAACTTCCGCGCCCCGCTCACGAGCGGCCCCATCGCCTACGTGGTACCGGATCGCGAGCTGCCGCTGGTAAACATTGTCGTGTATGCCCATTCCGGCCCTTACCTGGAGCCGGCCGGCAAGGAAGGCTTGGCCGACCTAACCGGTTACCTCCTCGCCCGGGGGGGCACAAAGTCAAAGACCGCCGAAGCGATCGAGGAGCGGTTGGCGTTCCTGGCCGCCCGCCTTGAATCCAACATCAGCGAGGACCAGGGCAGCGTCAGCCTGAACCTGCTCGCGAAGGACCTGGACGAGGGCCTCGCCATCCTGCGCGAGGTACTGGCGGCGCCCCGCTTTCAGGATGACAAGATCGCCCTGCGCAAACAGCAGTTGCTTCAGGCCATGCAGCAGCGCAATGATGAGTCTGCAGCCATTGAAAACCGCGAAAAGCGCTTCCTGGCCTTCGGCGAAAGTTTCTGGGCGAACCGGCATTCCACAGCTGCTTCCGTGGGCTCGATCACACGCGCCGACCTGGAGAAATTCCACCAGCAATGCTTTCATCCCGCCAACTTCGTCGTCGCGGCCAGCGGCGACTTCGACCGCGACCAGATGGTGCGGAAACTCGATGCCCTGTTCGCCAACTGGCCGTTCCGGGGGCAAACGCCGCCGCCCATTCCAACCAACACCGTCTTTGCCCCAAACGGCGTTTACCTCGTAACCAAGGATGTCAATCAGGGGCGCGTGGCCATAATCCTCCCCGGAATCCTGCGCGACGACCCGGACTACTTTGCGGTGGGCATCATGAACGATATTCTCGGCGGCGGGGGGTTTACGTCCCGCATCATGAATCGCGTGCGTTCCGACGAGGGCTTGGCCTATGATGCGCATTCCATTTTCCAGGGCGGGGTTTACTATCCGTTGACCTTCGAGGCGGGCTTCCAATCCAAGTCGCGCACAGTCGCCTATGCGGCGTCGCTGGTGCTCGACGAAATGAAGAGCATCGCCTCCACCCAGGTAACCGAAGGCGAGCTGAACGTCTCCAAGCGCGGTTTCATTGAACGTTTTCCGCGCATCTTCGCCACCAAATCGCAGGTCGCAAACACCTTTGCCCGGGAAGAATTCACTGGGCGCTTTGCCCGGGAGCCGGACTTCTGGAAGACCTACCGCGCGCGCCTGGAAACCATCAGCCGGGATGACGTGCTGCGCGTGGCGCAGAGGTTTCTCACGCCCGAGAAGCTCGTCATCCTCGTCGTCGGGCAAAAAGACCAGATTCTGCTCGGCCATCCTGATCATCCGGTGAAACTGACCGAACTGGCGGGCGGCCGCCTGACGGATTTGCCGCTGCGCGACCCGCTGACTATGAAGCCGGTTCCGCCGTCCGGAAGCCCGCAGCCAGCGTCGCAATAGTTCAACGCCAGCTCGCAATTGGGCCCTCCCGCCGGTTAATCATGGCTGGCGGCTCCACCTGACGCAGCACCCCATTTTCATCCTCGACACCGTGATTAAATGGGGTATTACGTTCCACCAGCGAAGCTGTCCTCGCGCCTGCCGCGCGGCACTCGTTAGACTATAATGAACATGCAAAACAACACCGTAATAGCTGCTGACAAAGCAAACTCCTTCACTCGCCGCCAATTCCTCCGTCGCACCGCGCTGGCTGCCGGCGCGATCACCCTTT
>CAZHEW010000197.1:0-6542 GCA_964531815.1 uncultured Verrucomicrobiota bacterium | reverse complement strand
GCCGCCGCCATGGTCGAAAAGGCCAAGTCCGGCCATCCGGGCGGGGCGATGGGCGGCGCCGATTTCATCAATGTCCTCTACACCGAGTTTCTGCGCTACGATCCCACCGACCCGGCCTGGCATATGCGGGACCGGTTCTTTCTCGACCCGGGCCACATGTCGCCGATGCTCTACTCGGTGCTGGCGCTGAGCGGGTTTTACACGCTGGAGGAGCTGAAGAACTTCCGCCAATGGGGCAGCCCCACGCCCGGCCATCCCGAGCTCGAGGTCAGCCGCGGCGTGGAGAACACCTCCGGGCCGCTTGGCCAGGGCCATGTCAGCGCGGTGGGCGCCGCCATCGCGGAACGGTTCCTGTGCGCGCGCTTTGGCGAATGGATGGCCCACAAGACATTTGCCTTCATTTCGGACGGTGGAGTGCAGGAAGAGATCTCGCAGGGGGCGGGCCGCATCGCCGGGTTCCTCGGCCTGAGCAACCTGATCATGTTCTTCGATTCCAACGATATCCAGCTTTCCACAGCCACCAACGCGGTCACCGGCGAAAATACCGCCCGGAAGTACAAGGCCTGGGGATGGAGCGTGAGCACTATTGACGGCAACGACCCGGACCAGATTCGCGCCGCTTTAGCCAAAGCGATCAGGCAAAAGAAGAAGCCCAGCCTGATTATTGGCAAAACCATCATGGGCAAGGGAGCGTTAAAGGCTGACGGCGCCAGCTTCGAGCGCCAGTGCGCCACACATGGCATGCCGCTGGGCGAGGCGGGCGCTTCCTTCGAGAAGACCATCGCCAACCTGGGGGGCAACCCGGCGGACCCGTTCACCGTTTTCCCTGAAGTGGCTGAACTCTACCAGAAGACCAGGGAACAGAAGACCGCGGCGGCCGCCGCCCGCAAAGCCAAACAGCGGCGCTGGACAAAGGCCAATCCCGAGCTGGCCGCCAAGCTGGACTTGTTCCTCTCCGGCAAACTGCCGCCCCTGAACTTCGAGGAAATCGCGCACAAGCCCGACATCGCCACCCGCGCCGCCTCGGGCGCGGTGCTGGGCTGGCTGGCACGGAAGGTGGAGAACATGATTGTCGCCTCCGCCGACCTGTCCAATAGCGACAAGACCGACGGCTTTCTCAAGCAGACCAAACCGTTCGTGAAGGGCGACTTCAGCGGCGCGTTCCTGCAGGCCGGGGTCAGCGAGTTGACGATGGCCGGCCTCTGCAACGGCATGGCGCTGCACGGCGGCGTTGTGCCCGCGTGCGGCACGTTCTTTGTCTTCAGCGACTACATGAAGCCGGTGGTCCGCCTGTCGGCGCTGATGGGGCTGCCGGTCAAGTTCATCTGGACCCACGACGCGTTCCGCGTGGGCGAGGACGGCCCCACGCATCAGCCGGTCGAGCAGGAAGCCCAGATCCGTCTCATGGAGCACCTTAAGAACCACAAAGGGCAGAGAAGCCTCCTGGCCCTGCGCCCCGCCGATGCCGCGGAGACGTCGGTGGCCTGGAAGATGGCGCTGGAGAACACCGCCACGCCCACGGCCCTGATCTTCTCGCGCCAGAACATCAAAGACGTTCCGGCCAGGGCCGGGAGCACCCGTTACAAGGAGGCACTGCAGGCAGAGAAGGGTGCCTATGTTGCGCTCGACTGCAATGGCACGCCGGATGTCGTGCTGGTGGCCAGCGGTTCCGAGGTGTCCACGCTCATCGGCGGCGCCGAACTGCTTGCCGCCAGGAACGGGCTCAAGGCCCGCGTGGTGTCGGTCATCTCGGAAGGCCTCTTCCGCCAGCAGCCGCCCGAATACCAGGCCAGCGTGCTCCCGCCGCAATTGCCAACCTTTGGCCTGACCGCCGGGCTGCCGGTGACGCTGGCGGGCCTCGTTGGAGCCAGGGGCAAGGTTTATGGCCTCGACACCTTCGGCTACTCCGCCCCGGCCAAGGTGCTTGACGAAAGACTGGGCTTCACCCCCGCCAACGTCTGCGAACAGGTTGTAAAATACCTGGCCGAGCGTTAGCGCAGCGGGACCGCCTCAACCGCGCAGTGACGATGCGTCGCTGAGCGCCCTGGTGTTGCCGGGCTCAACCGGCAACCGTGCCGCGCGCGACGCAGCTCCAGACCCGATTACGCGGTCACAAATCCCCGCAGGTGTTGGAGGAGCGCGGCGGCCTTCTCAGGCGAATCGGCCTCGGCGAACAGGCGCAGAATCGGCTCGGTGCCGGAGAAGCGCACCAGCGCCCAATTGTCGTTGCCAAGGTAGAATTTCGTCCCATCCTGGTGGGAGACTTTCACGACCGGGCAGCCGGCGATCTCCTTGAATGGCGTGCGGGCCAGGCGCCGCGGGACGGCCACGCGCATCTCGGACGTGGAGGGGATGCTGTCCTCGAGGCTGTAGAGGCGGCCGGTGATGTCATAGACGCGCTGCCGGAGCTGGGAGATTCTCTGGCGCGTGCGCGCCAGCATCTCGACGATCAGGGCCGAGGCGAAGATGCCGTCCTTGCCCAGGATGTGACCGCGGATAGTCAGCCCGCCGCTGGACTCGCCGCCCAGGAGCGAATTGTGGGCAACCATCGCGCTGGCGATGTGCTTGAACCCCACCGGCACCTCGATGCACTGCTCGCCGAAATGCTTCGCCAGCCGGTCCAGCAGGTGGGTGGTAGCCAGGTTGCGCACCACGCCGCCCTTCTCCTGGCGACTCTCGTGCATGTACCAATACACCAGCAGCAGGATGTCATTGATGGTGATGTATTCGCCGCGCTCGTCCACGATCGCGATGCGGTCGGCATCGCCATCGGTGGCC
The DNA here is from genome assembly GCA_964531815.1 of uncultured Verrucomicrobiota bacterium. Classification (GTDB taxonomy): domain Bacteria; phylum Verrucomicrobiota; class Verrucomicrobiia; order Limisphaerales; family UBA8199; genus UBA8199. The sequence goes on along the minus strand of CAZHEW010000197.1, from coordinate 3,764 downwards.
AACCCAAGGTCGTAGCGGTCTTCGACAACGTGGGTCGCCAGCAGCCGCAGGGCGTCCAGGTTCGGCGCGGGCGAGCGCCCGCCGAATAGGGGGTTGTGGCGCTCGTGGATGAACGTCACCCGGCAGCGCGCTTCGGTGAGAATCGTGCCCAGCGTGAGCTGCCCCACGCCGTACATCGGGTCAACGATGACCTTGAGCCCGGCCTGGCGGATGGCGTCGAGGTTGATCAAGGTCTCCACCGCGTCCACGTATTGATTGGTGAAATCGCCCGGCTGGACAATGCCGCTTTCGAGCGCGATGTCCAGGTCAATCTTGATGACCTCCTCGAGGGGAAGCCGGTTCGTTTCGGACTGAATCTTCCCGGTCTCGTCGTCCAGCAGCAGCGAGCCGTCTCCGTGGAACACTTTGAGGCCGTTCCATTCGGGTGGATTATGGCTGGCGGTGAACATCAGGCCGTAGGCGGCTTTCTTAACCGCCGTGGCGTAGGTGACGAGCGGCGTGGGCGCGTCCTCGCTCAGCAGGGTCACCGGGATGTTATTCCCGGCAAAGACCTCCGCGGCGGCATCGCCGGCCTGCCTTGACAGGAATCGGCGGTCGTAGCCGATCAGCACGCCGCGCTTTTCCTCGCCGCGGCGCGTGATCTCGTTGGCGAGCGCCTGGCACAAGCGCCGCACGTTGTGGAGGGTGAAGCCCTCGCCGATGACTGCCCGCCAGCCGCCGGTGCCGAAGGAGACCTGGTTCTGCTCTTCCTCGCGGCGCGGCCGGAACAGGCGCTTCTGCAAGATGAACTCGGCTTGCTCCAGGTCCTGAGGCGTGTTGATGCCCTGGATTTCGTCCGGGTCGTAGATTTGGTAGCTTTCCACCCGCAGGCCCGAGCGGATGAGTTCGTGGACGCAGTCCGTCAGTTGGTATCTGCCGTCCGGCGACGGAGCGAGTTTCTCCAGCGCGGCAAAGATCGTCGGCGCCGAGACGATGTAGGCGCCCACATTGAGCTCGTGGATATCCCGAACGGCGGCAGAAGCCTCGGTCTCCTCGATGATGTCTATGATGCACCCGCCGGCATCGCGAATGATGCGCCCGTAGGGCAAGGGCCGGGGGGAGATGGCGGTCAAGAGGGTCAGGTGCGCCTGGCGCAGGGCATGCCGGTTGAGCAGCCCGCGAATGGACGCCGGACGGAACAGCGGGGTGTCGCCGTACAGGATCAACAGGTTTCCCTCATAATCTTTGAGCAGGGGAGCCAACTGCCGCACCGCATGCCCGGTGCCCTGCGGCTTTTCCTGGACGACATAGTGGCGCCCGTTGCCCAGTTGGGCGCGCACCTCCTCGTGCAGATCACCAACCACCACATAGAGGTCGTCCGCCGAGACGACCTGGCGCGCGTTGGCCACGACATACTCCAGAATCGTGCGGTCGCCCAGTTTCTGCAATAGCATGGGCTTGTTCCCCTGGGCCACTTTCGCGCCGCCCGCCAGGATGACGGCTTTCAGTTCAATCTTAGGGTCTGATTTCTGTCTTCTCATGGTGCCAGGCCGGTATCCTAATCAGTTGTGGCCGCAGGATGCAAACTCCCTTGTCAGGGCAGGGGGGATGCGCCGCTGCTTGACCGGGAGCCTTTCTCGCTCCAGTCTGGCGTCATTATGAGCATGCGCTCCAGGATTGGGGCTAGCATTTTGTCCCTGTATATGACTGCCGCCAGCATTCCCGCCGCCGACGCGGCACCGCCCGCAACACCCGACCCGGCCGCCCTGGCTGCGATCCGCCAACTGCTGCGCGAATCGCCGCTCATTGACGGCCACAATGACCTCCCGTGGCAATACCGCAAGTACAACAATGACCTGGAGGCCCTGGACCTGGCGCGCGGCACCCGAAAGGTGAGCCCGTCGCTGGTTACAGACATCCCCCGCCTGCGCGCGGGCGCCGTCGGCGCGCAGTTCTGGGCCGTGTATGTCCCCCCGCTGCCCCCTGGCCCGCCCGCGGTGCAGATGATGTTCGAGCAGATGGACATCGTTCACCGGATGGTGGCGCGTTATCCCGAGACCTTCGAGCTGGCCCTGACTGCCGCCGACATCGAGCGAGTTCACCGCCAGGGCAAGATTGCCGCCCTGATCGGCATGGAAGGCGGGCATTCGATCAACAACTCGCTGGCCATCCTGCGGATGGCTTACAGCCTGGGCACGCGTTACATGACCCTCACGCACGTCAAGAACACCGATTGGGCCGATGCCGCCGGCGACAAGCCGACGCATCACGGCTTGACCCCATTCGGCGAGGAAGTCGTCCGCGAAATGAACCGCCTGGGCATGTTGGTGGACCTGTCGCACGTCGCCGACGAGACCATGCGCGCCGCGCTGAAGGTCAGCCAGGCTCCGGTGATCTTCTCCCATTCCTCCGTGCGGGCGCTGTGCAATTCCCCGCGCAACGTTCCGGACGATGTCCTGAAGCTCACGGCGCGGAACGGCGGAGTGGTGATGGTGTGCTTTTTGCCCGGCTATCTCACCGAGCGGGGGCGCGCCGCCATGGTAGCGTCGGATGCCGAGAAGGAGCGCCTGCGCAAGCTCTACGGCGAGGGCTCGGCGCGCTACAAGCAGGGCCGCGCGGAGTGGCACAGGCAACATCCTTCTTTGAACGAAGCCGGCCTTGCCGATGTGGCGGATCATATTGACCACGTGCGCAAAGTGGCCGGCATAGACCATGTAGGCATCGGCTCGGATTTCGAAGGCTTCGACGGCGCGCCGGACGGGTTGGAGGATGTCTCCTGCTACCCGGCGCTGCTGGCGGAGTTGTCGCGCCGCGGTTATGACCGCGAGGACCTCAGGAAGGTGGCGGGCTCCAACCTGCTCCGTGTCATGCGGGAGGCGGAGAAGTTCTCAGCCCGGCTCCAGCGCAAAGGCCCGTAGGCAGATCCCGCCGTGGAATCCGCTGCCGGTTACCGCATCGTGAAGCTCGCCAATGGCGCGCATAGCGTCCATTCCCTGGCCCACCATGAGACGTTTCACCCCGTGGTCGGCCCGGTCGCCGAGGCCGAGGCGTTGTATGTCCGGCAACTGCGCCTGGCCGAACGGGTGCAGCCGCACCAGGGCGAATTTGTCTTATGGGATGTCGGCCTGGGCGCCGCCGCCAACGCCCTGACCGCCCTGCGGGCAACTTGCGGCATGCCCTGCGCCGTGCGGCTGTTGAGCTTTGACCACACGCTCGAACCGCTGGCCTTCGCGCTGCGGCACACCGACGCGCTTGGCTACTTGCGGGGATACGAAGAGCAACTCGAACGTCTTCTGCGCGACCGATACTGCGTCTTCCGGGACGGCCCGCAAACCGTGACATGGGACATGCACCTGGCGGACTTCCCGACCCTGCTTGCCGAGCCTGCCGCGCGGAAGCTCGCCAAGCCGCATGTGATCATGTTCGACGCGTTCTCGCCCGCAACCAATCCGGCGATGTGGACGCAGCCGCTCTTCTCCCGCCTTTTCGGCCTGCTCGACCCGGCGCGTCCCTGCGCCTTGCCCACCTACTCGCGCAGCACGATGCTGCGCGCCACGCTCTTGCTGGCCGGGTTCCATGTCGGCATCGGTCATGCCACAGGCGCGAAGGAGCAAACCACCATCGCCGCCAACACGCCCGATCTCATCGCCGAGCCGCTGGACCGCCGGTGGCTGCAACGGGCGCACCGGTCCAGCAGCGCCGAGCCCTTATGGGAGCCGGTCTATCGCCAGGCCCGGCTCTCCCCAGCCGCGTGGGAGAAGCTGCAGCAGCATCCCCAATTCCGC
>CAZHEW010000196.1:0-6555 GCA_964531815.1 uncultured Verrucomicrobiota bacterium | reverse complement strand
CCGCATTGGCGTTAATTGCCACTGCAAATAGACCCTCGATCGTCAGCGAGACAGGCATGAGCAAACTATCGAACATGATGGGGTGGTTGAGCGGCGGCCGGCTAGCCTGGCCGGTGCCGGGGAAATCCTGTTTGTTCCGGGTGCGGATGGCAACGAAGCTGGTGCTGAGTTTCCTGCTCATCATTCTGCTGGTGAGCGGCGTTTTTGGCCTGGTGGGGGCATGGGTGATCCGGAATCGGGTGGTGGCGGAGGCGCAGGCGAGGGTAGAAACGGACTTGAATGCGGCGCGGGAGATCTACCTGAACAAGCTGGCGTCGGTGAACGACGTGGTGCGCTTCACGGCGGACCGGATGCCGCTAATGAACGCGTTGCTGTCGGGTGACACGAAGCAGGCGGAGGAAGCGCTGGCGCGGACGCGGGAACGCGAGAAGCTGGATGTGCTGGCGGTGACGGACCGGAACGGGCGCGTGTTATTGCGGGCCGGCGCGGGGAGCCAGGCGGGCGACGATCAGTCGAGGGACGAACTGGTGCGGGCGGCGATCGAGCGGGCCGAACCGGTGGCGGCGGCGTGCGTCGTCTCGGCCGAGGACCTGCGGCGGGAATCGCCGGCGCTGGCGGAGCAGGCGTACTTCAAGTTTATCGAGACCCCAAAAGCGCGGGCGCGGTCGGAGAAGGAAGAGTCGTCGGGCATGATGTTGAAGGCTGCGGCGCCGGTGCTGGATGCCTCGCACCGGGTGCTCGGAGTAGTGTACGGAGGGGTGCTGCTGAACCGCAACTTCGAGATCGTGGACCGGATCAAGCAGACGGTGTTTCAGAACCTGCAATACGAGGGTAAAGACACCGGAACCGCGACAATTTTCCAGGACGACCTGCGGATATCCACCAACGTAAAGAACGAGGATGGCACCCGGGCGATCGGGACTCGATCGGCGGAGGAGATTTATGAAGAGGTGGTGCGCAAGGGGCGACCGTGGATTGGCCGGGCATTCGTGGTCAACAATTGGTACATCGGGGCGTATGAACCAATCCGGGACCTGACAGGCCGGATCATCGGGATGATGTATGTCGGTTTGCTGGAGCAGAAGTATGTGGATTTGCGGCACCGGGCGGTGATGGTGTTTCTGGCGGTGACGGTGGTTGGCTCGCTGGTGGCGTTTGGGCTGGCATCCTTCATTTCCCGCAAGATTTCAATCTCGATCCGGAAGCTGGCGGCGGCGGCGGAGCAGGTGGCGCACGGGAACCTGGACGCGCGGGTCGAGATCCGGTCCCACGACGAACTGCGGGAACTGGCGGACGGGTTCAACTTCATGGCGGCGGCGATCAAGAAGCGGGACGAGAAGGTGCGGGAATTCACAACGCGGCGGATCATGCAGTCGGAGCGGCTGGCGCATATCGGGCAATTGGCGGCGGGGGTGGCGCACGAGATCAACAACCCGCTGACCGGCATTGTCACCTATTCGCATTTGCTGCTGGAGCGGGCGTCCACCGAAGACGGGACGCGCCAGTCGCTGGAGAAGATCGTTAAGCAGGCGAACCGGTGCCGGGATATTATTCGCGGGCTGCTGGACTTTTCGCGCCAGCGCAAGCCCGAGAAACGGCGGTCGAACGTGAACCGGGTGCTGGAGGAATGCGTCTCGCTGGTTGACAACCAGATGCTGTTCCACAACATCAGGATTGTGCAACATCTGAGCCCGAATCTGCCGGAGGTCTTCATGGATCCTTCGCAGATCCAGCAGGTTTTCATGAACATGATCCTCAACGCGGCTGAGGCGATGCATGGCGGGGGGCAACTGACGCTCACAACCCGGCACGTGCCGGCGGAGGAAGCGGTCGAGGTGGAGTTCACCGACACGGGCCACGGCATCACCGAGGAGGACCTGGACCGCATCTTCAGTCCTTTCTTCACGACCAAAGAGGTCGGGCACGGAACGGGCCTCGGCTTGGCGATCAGCTACGGGATTGTCCAGGAGCACAAGGGCACCATTACCGTGGAGAGCGAGGAAGGCCGCGGCGCCACGTTCACAATCTGCTTGCCTGTGAGCAGCGAACAGGAGAACATTCCGCGTGCCGCCTAAGCATAAAATCCTGGTGATTGACGACGAGGAAGTAGTGCTCGATTCGTGCACCCAGATTCTGGACGGCGGCGACTGCCGGATAAACACGGCCAGCAACGGCGCGGAGGGGTTGAAACGGCTGGAGGATCTGGAGCCGGACGTGGTCTTTTTGGATCTGAAGATGCCGGGGCTGTCCGGGCTGGAGGTGCTGGAGCGCATCCGGGCCATGCGGCCGCTGATGGTGGTGATCGTGATCACAGGCTATGCCACCGTGAGTTCGGCGGTCGAGGCGATGAAGAAGGGCGCGTTCGACTTCCTGCCCAAGCCCTTCACGCCCGATGAACTGCGCATGATTGCCCGGCGCGGGCTGGAGCACAGCCGGCTGGTGCAGCAAACCACCGCGCTGCGCCAGGAAAAGGAAATGCTGCGCGAGAACTTCGCCGCGATTGTCTCGCACGAGCTCAAATCGCCGCTGGGCGCCCTCCAACAGAACCTGTATGCGCTGTCCGGAGAGCTGGAGGACAAACTGTCGGCCGAGCAACAGCAGCGATTCACCCGGCTCCAAACGCGGCTGGACGACCTGCTCAAGCTGATCCACTCTTGGCTGCGGGTCTTCTCGGTGGACATCAACAAGTTGAAGGAGACTTTCAAGCCGGTCGCCCTCGGCGATATCGTCGCTAAAGCCGTCGAGTCCACCCTGCCACACGCGACGCGCAAGGCGCTCCAGATCGAGACCTCGGTCGCGGATGGGTTGCCGCCGGTCACCGGAGACGAGGGCAGCCTGACGGAGGTGGTGACGAACCTGCTGGGCAACGCGGTCAAGTACAGTTTCCCGAACCACAAGATCCAGGTGCGAGCCGAGGCGCGGGATGCGGAGGCGCTGGTGTCGGTGACGGACACGGGCGTAGGCATTGCGAAAGAAGATTTGCCCCGGCTGTTCCAGGATTTTGCGCGGGGCCATGCGCAGCCCGAGGGCGTGACCGGCTGCGGGATGGGCCTGGCGATCAGCCGGCGGATTGCCGAGGTCCACGGCGGCACCATCACGGTGGCAAGCGAGCCCGGCAAAGGCAGCACTTTTACGATTCACCTGCCCTTGGGGCAGGACGCGACCCAATCCAGTCCAACTCCTCAACAAAAGGTTTAATATGAGCGAAGCAAAACAACTCCTGATTATTGACGATGACCCCGACTTTGTGGCGGGCATCAAGTCCATCCTGGTCAAAGCCAAGTACGCGGTGGACGTGGCCCATAACCCGAAGGACGGGCTGCAAGCCCTCAAGACCAAGAACTACGACCTGCTGCTGCTCGACGTCATGATGGGGCGCGGGGCGGAGGGAATCATGATCGCCCGCAAGCTCGGGAAAGACGCGAAGCTGCGCAACCTGCCGGTGCTGATCATTACCGGCATCCGCGAGCAGATGGCGTTCCTGTTCCCCGGCCAGGCCGTGCACCCGAACTTTGTGGCCGTGGACGAGCTGGTCGAGAAGCCGGTTGCCCCGAATCTCCTGCTCGAGAAGGTGGCGGGGCTGCTCAAGACCGCCGAAGCGCGAAAGGCCCCCGGCAAATGACTACAGCGGCTGCGGAAACGGCCCCGCCCAGCGCGGCGCCACCGGAAAACCCGATGTCCTTTGTCGAGGAGATCAGCAACCTGCTGTACGCCTCGAAGGGCAATCCGATCAACACCTGCATCCAGTGCGGGACCTGCTCGGCAACCTGCCCGGTGGCATCCGGGGGATTCATGGACAACTCGCCGCGGCGGATCATTGCGCTGATCCGGGCGGGATTCAAAGACCAGGTGCTCAAGGCCAATACGTTCTGGTACTGCGCCTCGTGTTACCAGTGCACCGTGCGGTGCCCGCGGAACATAGACATCGCGGAGCTGATGTACGGGTTGAAACGCTACACGGTGTGGAAGACGCAGCACCAGGAGGGGCTGATCGGGCCGGTGTTCTCGGAGACCTTTGTGAAGATGATCCTGCGCACCGGGCGCTCCTACGAGCCGGTGCTGGCCCCGACCTACATGTTCACCTACGGCCTGCCGGAGATGATCCAGGAGGCCACCATGGGCACGGCGCTGATGCTCAAAGGCCGGTTGCCTGTGCTGCCGGCGCGCATCAAACGTCTGGATAACTTCAGACGCATGATCAAGCACATCATCCCCCTGGGAGACAAAGAATGAAGACTTACGCATATTTCCCCGGCTGCTCGCTTGAGAAGATGGCGCACAGCTATCACGCCTCTGCGCTGGAGACATCGAAAGCCCTGGGGGTCGAGCTGCAGGAGCTGGAAGATTGGAACTGTTGCGGCGCAACCGCTTACTTTCACGTGGATGAACTGCTCGCCTACACGCTTTGCGCGCGGAACCTGGCCATGGCGGAAAAGCAGAAGCTGCCGCTGGTAGCCCCGTGCAGCGGGTGCTACAAGAACATGTACTTCACGCGCGAGCACTTGCGGCACGACGCGGACCTGGCCGAACACGTCAACTCGGCGCTGGCAGAGGACAACCTCAATTTCTCAGGCAACTCGGCGGTGCACCACCTGATCGAGGTGTTCGTCAACGAGGTGGGGCTGGACCAGGTCAAGGCCAAGGTCAAGAACCCCATGAAGGGCCTGCGGGTGGCGGCCTACTACGGCTGCCAGATTCTGCGGCCCCGGAAGCACGCGAAAGAAAACGTCGAACAGCCGACCTTCTTCGAGGATTTGGTGGCGGCGTGCGGCGCCGAGCCGGTGCCTTACCCGCTCCGGCTGACGTGTTGCGGCGGCGCGCTGATCATCACCAACCGCGAGGCGGCGCTGAGCCTGGTGCGCAACCTGCTCGATTGCGCCATCCGATCGCGCGCGGCGGTCATCCTGACGGCCTGTCCGCTCTGCCAGGTGAACCTCGAGTGCTACCAGAAGCAGGTTAACAAGGAATTCGGCACCGACTACAAAGTGCCGGTCATGTATTTCACGCAACTAATGGGCCTGGCGCTGGGCATTCCGCCCAAGCGGCTGGGCATCGGCTCGGAATTGGTGGCCGTCATGCCGGCCATCAGAGAGGCGCAGGAAGCCGAACCGGCTCTCGCCACAAAATAAACTATTAGCAGCCTATGAACCTCTACGTCCTACTCAAAATGGTGCCGGATACGGTGGAAGAACTCAACGTCGCCGCCGACGGCAAGTCGCTGGATTCAGAATTCCTCCGGTTCAAACTCAGCGAACCGGACGACCACGCGCTCGAACAGGCGCTCATCCTCAAGGACAAGCACGGCGGCAAGGTGACGGTCGTCGCCCTCGACGCGCCAGAGGTGGACGATGTGCTGTTCACGGCGCTGGCCAAGGGGGCCGACCGGGCCGTGAAGATCCCTATCAACCAGGCCAGCCTGGGCACGGCGGCGTCCGCCAAGGTCCTCACCGAGTTCTTCGCGGCCGCAGGCGAGCTGACGCCCGATTCGCTGCTGCTGCCCGGCTCGCAGGCGATTGACGACCTGGAAGGCGAGGTGGCCCCGTTGCTGGCCGCGGCGCTTAAACTGCCCTATATGGGGGTGGTCTGCGGCGTAAGCGCGGCTGACGGGAAGGTCGCCGTCACGAAGGAGTTTGCCGGCGGCCTGCGCGCCGAGTTCGAGGTAACGCTGCCGGCGGTGCTCGGGATTCAGTCCGCCGAGAAGCCGCCCCGCTACGTGCCCGTGGCCAAAGTGCGGGCAGTGATGAAGTCCGCGCAAATCGAGGAGGCGGCCCTGACGCCGCCCGAACGGCCAATCCAGCTCGACCTCGAGCGGATGTACAAACCGGAGGCGGCGGGCCGCGCGCAGATGATTGAAGGCGCTACCGAAGAGGTCGCCGACAAACTGGTGGAAGTGCTGGCGAAAAACAGTGTGATCTAAGGAGGCCTGATTATGGCAAACCCAATACTCGTTCTTGCAGAGCAACTCCGGGGCGAAATCTCGGACATCACCTTTGAAATGCTGGGGGCCGGGCGCAAGCTGGCCGACGCCTCGGGCGCGCCGCTTTATGCCGCCTTGCTCGGCAGCGAAGCCGCGCCGCTGGCCGCAAAACTGGGAATGGCTGACAAGGTGTTCGTTGCCGACAATCCGCAACTCAACCTCGCCCCCGCGGACTCCGTCACAGCGGCGCTCAAGGCCGTGATTGACCGAAGCCAGGCTGGATTGGTCCTGCTGGGCTGCACCAACGTCTCACTGGGCATCGGGTCCATTCTCGCGGTGCAGACGGGCTTGCCCATGGTGAACTTCTGCCGCGCGGCCAAAGCTGACGGCTTCGCCATCCTGCTGACCAGCCAGTTGTTCGGCGGCAAGATCCTGTCCGATGTGAAGCTGGCCGACGGGCGCGGCATTGTCTGCATCTATCCGGGCGCGTTCCCGGCCGACGCGGGCAAGAGCGACAAAACGCCGCCCGCCGAGAAGCTGGACCTGCCGGTTGAAGCGCCCAAGGTGACGTTCAAGCAGTATCTCGAACCGGAAACCGGCGACGTGGACGTGACCAAACAGAACATCCTCGTGGGCGT
>CAZHEW010000195.1:0-6566 GCA_964531815.1 uncultured Verrucomicrobiota bacterium | reverse complement strand
CCGTTTGGGTGCGCGTCAAGGCGTCAGTCCAGGAGTTGTCGCCCGGCCACTGCCAGGTCAAGTGCGAGGCGTTCCTGTTGCGGAACCGGGGAGAGCCGCTGGAGGAGGAGATCAGGGTCAGGAAGGTCCATAGCGGTCATTACCAGGAGCTCCTGGACGAAGTGGCGAAGCGTTTAACCGGCGACGTGGCGAAGCCGAATTAATCCGAGTTGCGCCCCGCGCCAGGTTTGTCAGGCTGCGGATGGGGTGTCCGGGGCTGGAGAACAGTCGCTGCTCAAAGGCTCCACCCAGGGCGGTAGTCGCGGCGGAGGAACTGGTTCGCCTCGTCGAGGTTGGTGAACCGGAGGTTGGCGGAATCCCAGAGCAGTTGGCAGAGGGTCAAGTCCTCCCGGAGTTGCGTGCGCAAGGCGACGTTGCCAAGGAGCACGGACTCGGCGAGCGGACCAGCCCAGTCGAAGTTCGCGCCGGCCGGCCGTCCGCCCTTGCAGGCGCGTATCCACTCCTGATAATGGTCTTCGCAACGCGGTATGGATTTGGGGATGTCGCGGGTGACTTTGCCGCGTCTCTCAGGATAGACCTCATTGCCAAGGATGAATCCTCTCTCACCAACAAGCAGCCGGCCATTGTCGCCCATGGCCTTTCCATTGGGCAGACCTTGAGGCCGTGGTGGGCGCAGTCCGCCGTCATACCAGACCAGTTTGCAGGGCGGCATGGCGACGCCGCCCGCCGCCACGCCTGCCAGGCCTGTGACATGGGGGTTGTTGGCCTGGGCGCTGGCTGAGCGCGCCGGGAACTGGTAGGTGACAATCGAACCGAGCGGAAAGCTCTCCTGGTTGACACGCGTGGAGGCGCCCTGGACGCTGAGGGGCGCGCCGAGTTTCAGCGCGCGGAATACGGGGTCCATCGCATGGCAGCCGATGTCGCCGAGGGCACCGGTGCCGAAATCCCACCAGCCGCGCCATTTGAAGGGATGGTAGGCCGGGTGGTAGGGGCGCGCGGGGGCCGGACCGAGCCAAAGATCCCAATCCAGCGTTGCGGGCGCCGGCGGCGCGTCCGCCGGCCGCACGCATCCTTGCGGCCAGTACTCCTCAAACAGTCCGCGCGAGGGACGATCCGTCCAGATGTGTGCTTCCAGGACTTTGCCGATGACGCCGGACCAGACTAACTCGCAAAGGCGGCGGGTTTGCTCAGAAGCCTGTCCCTGATTGCCCATCTGGGTTGCGACTTTCGCCTCCCGTGCCGCCCTGGCCAGGTGCCGCGCTTCCCAGACGGAGTGTGTAAGCGGCTTCTCGCAATACACATGCTTGCCGCGTTTGATGGCTTCCTTCGCCGCGAAGGCATGGTGGTGGTCGGGAGTAGCAATGACAACGGCGTCAACTTCCTTCACTTGGTCAAGCATCTGCCGGTAATCGGTGAATTGTCGCGCATGAGGGTACTTCTTGAAAACGCGCGCGGCGTAGGTCTTATCCACATCGCAGAGGGCCACGATATTCTCGCTCTCCATCTGGCTCAGGTCGTGAGCGCCCTGGCCGCCAATGCCGATGCCCGCCAGGTTGAGCTTCTGGTTGGCGGAAGGGGCGCCGCGCCCCCCCAGCACCGCGCCAGGCGCCACCATAAAGGCGGCGGCAGATAAGGTGGCGCCGCGGAGGAATCGGCGGCGCGTGAGTTCGCTGTGGACAACGGGCACTTCGGTTTGCATGAGTTGAGGGTATAGCAAACGGCGTGAGGGGACTCAAAGTTCAAATTGCAGAAGCGGCGGACAGCGCGTTTAGCTCGCGCCCGCAGAAACGGCGCAGATACGCAGCATCGCGCGGGCTACTTGGCCTTCTCCAGACTGGGGTTTCGATCCTTCGGCTTTTCCTCGGCCTCGCCGGTCATAGGGACGAAGCTCACCGGCAGGACGATGTGCTGTTCGAGTTTGCCGCCGCGTTTGCAGAGCAGTATCAACTCCTGGCTCCAAACGCGTCCGACGGGAATGATCATGCGGCCACCGTTCTTGAGCTGGTCAATGAGCGCCCGGGGCACCTGTTCCGGGGCGCAGGTGACAATCACCGCGTCGAACGGCGCGGCGTGGGCCCAGCCCCTGTAGCCGTCGCCGGCGCGCACATGCACGTTGGTGTAACCGAGGCGTTTGAGATCTGCGGCGGCTCGCTGCGCGAGGTCGGTGACGATCTCAATCGTGTAAACCTGAGCCACCAACTCCGCCAGGACTGCCGCCTGGTACCCGGAACCGGTGCCGATCTCCAGCACACGGTCTGACGGCTTGGGGTCGAGTTGTTCCGTCATGAAGGCGACGATGTAGGGCTGGGAGATAGTCTGCCCGTGGCCAATGGGCAGGGGGTGGTCTTCGTAGGCGTCGGGCTGCAGGCGCTCAGGAACGAATTCATGGCGCGGAACCCGGCCCATCACGGCCAGGACCCGACTATTGGTGATTCCACGGGCGGGGCCGGCGAGTTGTTCGGCCACCATGCGCTGACGCGCCGGGGCATAAGCATCAGTACCCGCAGCGGCAACAGGAGGCGCTGCGGGAACACGTCCGGCGAGGCCAGTGAGCCACCCGGCCATTACCAACGCCAGTCTCCGCATCTCCAATCTGGGAATTGAGACGACAGCTCGGTTACGGTTTCTTATCGCCAATGCGAACGAGCGAATAGATGATCGCGGCGGGGATGCCCGCCAGGAGTGCCAGGGCAATAAACACGCCCGAGCCTTCGCCCCGTTTGCGTATATCGGTGAAAATCCAGATGGCCAGCAGGATATTGAAGATGAACCCGACCAGCAGGCACATCTTGACCAGGCCGGCGATATCCTTGCAGCACTTTGCGGCAAACGCGCACGGGGCAGCCGCCGGAACAGGTCCTCCCGGGGGCGGCGTTAGCTGGGTGTCCCTCGCGGCGCCTGGCGCAATGACCTGGCGGCTGACCCTCTCCCGGACGGGAGCTGCTGCCGGAGCGGGGCGCTCCGGTTGGGCGCCCAGCCGGCGCAAAAGTTGTTCCTGGCGTTGGGCAATCTCATTTACGCGGCGCTCCAATCGCTCGAGCCGGTCAACCGGGCCCTCACGACCCTCTTCAGCCGCGAACACCGGCACCGACGCGCCAAACAGGGCCAACGCGCCGCACGCCGCCGCTAAGCCTAGCTGCCACGATAAGCGTTTCATCATCTGCCTCTGCTGTTGCTCATCCTGAGAGGAAGCAGCCTTGCGCCTGGGGGACAGCCGAAGGCATCGTCTCTGTCAAAGCAGCTTCCGGATTCATCCTAACCAATACTGCAGCCAAAACGAGCGAAAGTCAAGCGGCGAGACTGCCGCGGGCCAGTATTCGGCGACGGCTCAGCGGCGCGGCGCGAAGCCCATTTGATTCACGATGCTTTGCCCGCGTTCGGACTGCACGAACTGAAGGAAATCTTGTGCGGCGGGTGTTTCACTCGCCTTGTCAGTGTAAAGACGCAAAACCCGCGCGTAAGGATACTGCCCCTTATTGACGGCCTCGATGGTCGGAGCGACTCCGCCGATAGAAACCGGCTTAACACCCGGCGAACTGGCCAGGGGGATGGTTGTATAACCGATTCCGTGCGGGTCCTGGGCAAGCGCTTGGACGATTTCGGTGTAATTGGTGAAGGTCTTCAAATGGAGGGCATAGGGCTTGTTTTCCATCGCCAATTCCCGAAAGCCCAAGTGTGTGCCGGAAATAGGGTGGCGGATGTACAGATTCACAGGGGCATCCGGTCCACCGACATCCTTCCAGTTTTGGACAGTGCCGACAAACAGGTCGCGCACTTGGTTCTTGCTCAGGTCAGCCACGGGACTGCCCGCATTGACAATGACGGCGACATCATAGGCACCGATGATATGTTCTTTGAACTCGATGTTCCGCGCTTTGGCCAGTTCCACCTCGTTGGTGGTCACCTCCCGCGAAGCCGCCGCGATGTCGCAGCGCCCCACCATCAATGCGCCTATTCCATAGCCGGTTCCCTTAAACTCAAGCTCAAATCCGATATTGGGATGGTCCTGCTTATACTCCGCGATTAGGCGGGGAGCTAATTCCTCGCCCACGGTGTTGGAGCCCAGCATGATGATCTTCTCAGGTTTGCCCCCGGAACAGCCCGCCAGCACCGCGCTGACCAGAATCAGGCACAGGCAGTTAGGAAGATTCGCCGGCTTGGAGCCGAGCCATTTGCCGCATCGTGGTGTCTGCATGTCACGTCCTTCCGTTTGTGGTTCAACCGAACACTAGCGCGATTCTCATTGGCTTGTGCAAAAGTGTCAAGGCCCAACATGGGAGGCCCACATTGGAGGCAACATTGAAGGGGGCTGGCCCAGCGCAGGGCCGCTGCTGGAAAAAGGCTGGCCATTCCGAGGCCGAGACGTCAGGATTGGCGCTGTGCATGTAGTTAAAGACGCGAAGATCGTTATACCCCCTTCGTTTTGTGTTGGTCTTGAAGGCCGGCTGGAAGTGAGTCAGGGGGCCGGGCGAATTTCGTGAAGGCGGACTTAGGTGGAAGGGCGTTATCTCCGGCAATGAAGATTCTCCCGATGCGCTGGCTTGAGCGAAACAAGGAACAGCACCGGTTCTACTTGCTTCCTGGTATGGGAGGAAGGGCGCGCCGCCGCAAGGAACTGCTTTACCTGCGGTGGTCCCTCGCGGTGGCTCTGGTGGTTTCGGGTATCCTGGCTTGCGTGTTGTATTTGCTTAGTCTCCGAAACTAACCGCCAAGGGCTGGCGCCTGAGTCAGGCAAACAGACTGACAGGCCGCATCTTCACGGTGTCAATCAGGCCTTGGTCGGTCAGTTTCAACTCGGGAATCGGAGAGAGGCTCAGAAAGGAAAGGGTCATAAACGGCGCAGCCAGCCTGCAGCCCATCGTGCGTGCTGCCGCGTTGAGATCGGCAATGCGCCCAATGACCTCCTTGAGTGGGCGATCGGAGACGAGCCCCGCAATCGGCAGTGCAAGTTCGGCCCGCACTTTGCCGTGGCTGACCGCCACCTGGCCGCCCTGCATTCGCACCAGTTCATCAATGGCCAGGGCGATGTCAGTATCATTGGTCCCCACCACCACCACGTTGTGGGCGTCGTGGGCCACCGTCGAAGCCAGGGCGCCAAGTTTGAGTTTAAACCCCCTCACAAATCCCACGCCCACATTGCCTGTGGCATGATGCCGCTCAACCACCACCAGCTTGAGAATATCGCGCTCAACGTCGGGCACGACTCGCCCCCCTTCGCTCCGCGGCGTTTCAATGACCTGCCGGGTTACGATTTGGTGCGGCACAACTTCAATAACCCTGATCCGGGACGAGCCTTTGGCGAGAACATTGAAATCGTCTGGCGCTTTGCAGCGCAGGTTCATAGTGCTGCGCGGCCGCGGTGCCAGCGCGGTTTGTCGGGCCAGGTATTCTCCATGCTCGGCTACCTGGATGCCCTTCTTATAGGTCTGCCGCACGACAAGCTTCCGGGGATCGTCGAAGACAATGAAATCCGCCCAGTAGCGCGGGGCGATAGCGCCGTAGTTTCGCAGGCGATAATGCCGCGCAGTGCTAATCGTGGCAATCTGCAGAGCGGATATCGGCGGCAGCCCCCTCTTGATGGCCTGGCGCACGCTGTGATCAATGTGACCTTCGGATACGAGATCAACCGCGAGTTTGTCATCCGTAGCAAAGGAACAATTCATGACGTTGTGCGAATTGATTAAAGGGACCAGTGTGGCCAGGTTGCGCTCGGTGCTTCCTTCCCGGAGCAGAACGTGCATGCCCAGCCGCAGTTTCTCTTTCGCCTCCGCCAACTCGGTGGACTCGTGATCCGACTGCACCCCCGCCAGTACGTAGGCGTTGAGATTGCGGCCTCGCAGGCCCGGCGCGTGCCCGTCAATGTTCTTGCCCTTGCCGGCTTGAATCTTAGCCAATTCGGTCTCCGTGCCCCGGTAAACGCCAGGGAAATTCATCAACTCCCCTATGCCGGCGATGCGCTCATCGCCAATCATCAGGCTGAGGTCTTCCGGTGTCACCCGGGCGCCTGAGGTTTCGAGCGACGTGGCCGGCACGCAAGAGGGGAGCATGACGAAGAAGTCCACCGGCAGATTCGCGCTCGACTCCAGGATGTAGCGGATGCCGTCAAGACCTAGCACGTTGGCGTATTCGTGCGGGTCAATCACCACTGCGCCGGTCCCGTGCGGCACCACTGCGCGGGCAAACTCCCGTGTGGTAAGCATCGAGCTTTCCACGTGGAAGTGGCCGTCAATCAGGCTCGGCGCCAGGTAGGCGCCCTTCAGGTCAATGGTTTGCCTCCCTCGGTAGTCGCCCAGGCCGACGACTCGCCCGTCGTCCACGGCCACGTTCGTACGATAAACTTCGCCGCTGAGGACATTGACGAGGTTGGCATTCTTGAAGAGCCTTTCCGCGGGCCGCTCCCCGCGCGCAATGCTCAGCTTTCGCTGAAGTTCTCTCATGCCCAAGATTGTTCCGGATTTCACGACCTAGCGAGCAAAAAAGCCTGGAACCCCAGGCAGGAAAGTTCCGGCGGAGAAGCTTT
The DNA here is from genome assembly GCA_964531815.1 of uncultured Verrucomicrobiota bacterium. GTDB lineage: Bacteria > Verrucomicrobiota > Verrucomicrobiia > Limisphaerales > UBA8199 > UBA8199. The sequence goes on along the minus strand of CAZHEW010000195.1, from coordinate 46 downwards.
CTTTGTGCGCCCGGCAGGGCGCGATGACTAGTTGGTGAAAGTCCAA
>CAZHEW010000194.1:0-6594 GCA_964531815.1 uncultured Verrucomicrobiota bacterium | reverse complement strand
ATCGCTTTTTGCCGCACGCAAGAAGCTCGAGAGAGAAAGGAGAAGTATTATGAAATGGGCCGTGTGGATTTTCGCCGGGATGTTTGGAGTCTCGGAATGCACTCCGCTATGGGGCGCTCCACAAGTTTATGGCGACAGGGTCGGCGACATGGATTTTCGGCAGAATGATCTCGCCGAACTGCGGGGAGAAGTTGTTTCCGGCGTCTTACGGCTCCAGGTTATCTATGCGACCAATATGCCGGTGGCGGATGCGAATTTCGGTGAGGTCTTCGTTGATACCGACCGGAATTCCGACACCGGTGTGAGGCTGGGTGCGGATTGCCGGGTGAGCTACGTCACTGGCCTGGGCTTCGCCGATGGATTTGTGAACGTGAACGGCACGTTGTTGGACCTGGGCCAAGCAGGCACCCTGGCCGAAGCGGGCACCAATAGCATCACGCTTTCCCTGCCCGCGTCGCTCTGGGGCGGCCAGACGAACGTCCGATTATTTGTGGCCTCTGCTTCGATTCCGGGGGATACGGATTACGACCGAGTCCCCGAGGCGGGCTATTGCGAGCTGGCCTCGGGATTAGCGGTAATCCCGCGCCCGGGCAATTCGCAGGTCCACCTTGTCCACACCGATGCCCCCGACGCCGCCGTTTTTCCAAACCTGACTGGCCTCGAAGCCAAAGTTGTCGAAGGCAATCTGCACCTCTGGCTGACCTTCGGGCACGGGGTCGAGCGACAGGACCTGCAAGCCATTCAGGATGTGCTGGTGCTGAACATTGGCATGGACCTCGACCGGCGGCTCTGGAGCGGTTTCATCAACAACCACGAAGACCCGCCCACCTTCGGCATGGACCGCCTGGCCGAGGTCATGGTGAGCGACCTCTTCAACAAGCCCCAGGGGGCGTTGCGGTTCCGCAAGCCGGATGACCCGAACACCCTCGCGGACAATGTCATGAGCCAGCTCGAAGCCGTCGGCCCGCTTGGGGGCCAGGAGACCGACACCCGGTTGGTCGTCGGCCGCAACAGCCGCTTCGGCACCGCAGCCAACCAGGTTTTTCTGAGTCTGCCGCTGGCCTACCTGGACTATGACGACGGGGAGATGTATCTCGTGGTCAATGCGTTTCTGGCGTCAACCTTGACGCCGGGTAGCGCCGATTCGGTGCCCGAGTCCGGGGCGCTCGACACCACGGTTGGCTTGGCCCCCGGCCAGGTAGTGCATCCGGTGGGGAGTTGCGCCGCGACGGAAGTGCTCGGGACGGATTCTCCCGATGACTCGCTCGGATTCGGTTTCCAGGGCGACGAGATCATCACGACGCACGCCTGCGCGTTGAATGAGGGCGGACTGAAGATCACCGTTGATTTGGAAAGCCTCGAGTATTCGGACCTGGCGTTTGTGAATTTGTTTGTGGACGCGGATGGCGACGCCGGCACGGGTATCCCCCTGCGCAACCACTCCGCCGCAACCATGGGCGCGGACTTCTATCTCAGCTTCAACATCACGCCGGTGCCCGACCCGGCGGTGGCGGGGGCGCTGCTGGTGGACTTGCGCCGCGTGCCGGTGATCGCGGCGCCTCAACGAGCCGATCACTTGGTGAGCCTGCGGACCGGCGGGGTGGTTGGCTCGCTGCAAGTGGGCGCGCATTACACGGTGACGCTCCCGCCCGAACTGCTGGGAAATCCCGCGGGCGCCACGGCCCGCTATGTCATCACCACCTCGCAGCAAAGCTACAGCACGCAGGAACAGGAAGACGTGGACAACCCGGAGGATTGGGACGACCCGGATACGGTGCCAGGGGTCATCAAGGTTGACCCGGCCAGCATGCCGTCGGTGCTCGACTTCGCGCCGGACGCGGGCTTCTACCAGGTCAGCGCGCCGGCCCCGCTCCCGCTGCAGATCTCCAGCGTGACCCCCTCGCGCGGCGACACCGTCGGCGGCACACCGGTCGTGATCTACGGCGCCGGTTTCGACCGGCAGGCCCAGGTACGCTTCGGCGCTATCACGGTGCCGGCCCAGAACCAGACCTGGCTCTCTTCCGGCGAGCTGAAAGTGCTCACGCCGGCCAATGCCGCCGGTTCGGTGACGGTGACCGTCATCAATCCAGGGCCGATCAGCGCCAGCCGGAACAACGGTTTCACCTGCGGCGCGGCTCCGTTGACGCCGCCCGAAGTGCGCGGGATCGAACCTTTGGTGGGGCCGATAGCCGGCGGAACGACCGTCCATATTTCCGGCGCGAATTTCGTCACGGGCGCCACGGTGCAAATCGGGGCCCAAGCGGCCGGCAGCGTGGTTGTGGAATCGGTCAATAGCATCCAGGCCGTGACGCCGTTGGGCACGATCGGGCCGGCCACTGTGCGCGTCACCAACCCGGACGGTCAAAGCGGCGAGTTGGCCGGGGGCTACAATTACGGCAGCCGTCCGCCGGTGGTGTGGACGGTCTTTCCCTGTTACGGCCCGTTGGCGGGCGGAACGACCATCACAGTGGTCGGAGAGCGTTTGACCAACGGGATGCAGGTGCTCGTTGATGGCCACGCCTCGACGCAAGTCCACTTCGTGTCCGATCGCCTGGTAACGGCGGTGACCGCCAGCAACGCTGCCCCCGGCCTGAAGGCGGTTACGGTTCTCAATCCCGACGGCGTCAGCGGCACACTGGCGGCCGCGTACAATTATGGCGCGGCGGACCCGGGGACACCCCCCCCGACGTTGCTGGGTGTGGCGCCGCTCTCTTCGCCCACTGGTGGCGGCGTGGAAGTGACGATTCTGGGGACGGGCTTTCAACCGGGCATGGCGGCGTTCTTTGACCATTACCCCGTGAAACCTGTCTTTGCCGACCCGAACCGGCTGGTAGTCGTTGCGCCGCCACATGTGGCGGGCATGGTTGAGGTGGCCGTCACGAACATTGATGGCCGGGGTGTCGTCCTGCCCGCCCACCAGAACTGGGATTCATTCACCTACGACTCGAACCAACCTTACGTCAGCCTGGTCTATCCCCTGACCAGCCCGACCACCGGCGGAGAACGGGTCACCATCAACGGAAGCCACTTTAAGGCGGGCGCCACCGTGACCTTCGGCGGGTTTCCCGGCTCCGACCTGGATATTGACTCGACCTTGGTGATGGCAACCACTCCACCCCATCCGCCGGGAACCGTGGACATCAGAATCACCAATCCGGGTGATCTCTCATTCCTGTGGCAGGGGGACATTGTCTTTGGCAAGTTCACCTACCAGGGCGCGAATCCGCCCGCGCCAAGCGTCCAAAGCCTCTCAACCAATAGCGGTTCGAGTTTTGGCGGGCAGACGGTCAACGTGCGCGGCCAGAATTTCTTTGCCGGCGCGCGCGTTTGGTTCGGCCCCTACGAGGCGACCAATGCCACGAGACTGTCGGCGACCAACTTGCAGGTTGTCACCCCACCTGCTCCGATGGGTATGGTCAATCTCAAAGTACAGAATGCCGACGGCCAGGAGAACACGCTGACCAATGCCTACCTCTACATTGCGCCCCGCCCAGTCGTCACTTCGCTCAATCCAACCTCCGGCCCGACGGTCGGCGGCACGCTCGTCAGCCTGGCTGGTGACGGCTTCCTGCCCGGGACTCAGGTCTTGCTGGCGAGCAATCTTGCATCCCAGGTCGGTTACGTCTCGCGCAACGCCCTGACGTTTCGGACCCCGCCCGGGTTCCCAGGCAATGCCGCCCTCGCGCTCGTCAATCCGGGGCCGCTGGCCGAAATGAGCACCAACCTCTTCCGGTATGACGGAACCAGCGCGCCAAACCCGCAGGTGTTCTCGGTGCAGCCGTACTCCGGCCCCGTTGCCGGTGGAACTCTAGTGGAGGTGAGCGGACAGAATTTCCTCGCGGGTTCGGTCGCCACCATCCGCGGACTGCCGCTCGTCAGCCAGCAACTCCCTTCCCCCACCCGGCTCACGGGTTTGAGCCCCGCGGGCGCCCCGGGGGCGTTTGACCTCGTCGTCAGCAACCGGGACGGCCACTTCTCGATCAAAGTGCGCGGATTTACTTATGTGGACACCAATGCCGCTGCGCCCGTGGTCAATTCCATCACTCCATCCCACGGACTGGTTTCGGGGGGGGCTCCAGTGGTCGTTACGGGGCAGAATTTCCAGCCAGGCGCTCGGGCTTACGTCCACCAGTACCCGCTCGCAAGTATCGTGGTGGCCAGCTCGCAGCAGATATTGGGCTCCACCCTGGGGGGCGATGTGGGCTCGGGGCCAGTCAAGGTGTTTAACCCGGATGGCAAGAGCGGTGAATTGGCCGGGGGCTTCACATACGACGCGGTCACGGTGCCGGCCATTGCCTCGGTGAGCGTCACCGGGGGACGTTTATCGCTGGTGCTGACCGGCTTGGTTCCAGGGACCACGTTCGAAGTGCAGCGAACCTCTTCAATCGCGACCAATGGCTGGGTCACAGCCGATACGGTGCTGGTCACCACCAGCGTGACGAACTGGTCCGAGACGCTTCCTTCACCGCATTCCCAAGCCTTCTATCGCATCCTTGCACATTAGCTCTATCAGTAGTCTTTAAGGGAGCGCGCCCAGCCGCAAGGTCGCCACCACCGGGCAATGGTCGCTCGGGAACTGACCGCCGCGCGAGAAGGTGGCAATCTCGGTGCGATCGGCGGTCACGTTGCCCCGGCTCAGAATCCAGTCAATGCGCGACCCGTTCTTCTGGAGGGCGTTGAAACCGTTCATGGTTCCGATCCCTTCATTCACCCGCTCGCGAGCGGTCATCCAGGTGTCGGTGAAGAATTTGTCGCCAGTCAGCATGGAGTAGGCCTTGTTAGTGCCGGCGGCGGCGTTGAAGTCGCCCACCAGCAACACAGGCAGGTTGGGCTTAAAGGCGGCGACGCGGTCGCGGATGAGTTGGGCGCCTTTCTCGCGGGCTGCCTGGACCTCGTGATCGAGATGCGTGTTGACGAAAATGAACTGCTCCCCGGTCTGACGGTCCCGGAACTGCACCCACGTCACCATGCGGGCAAGCCTGGGGCCCCAGGTCTTGGAGCCGATGACTTCCGGCGTGTCCGAGAGCCAGAAATGGTCGAACGCAACCGGCTCCAGCCGCGTCTTCCGATAGAACACCGCCATGAACTCCCCCCGGCTGCCGCCGTCGCGCCCCAAGCCGATCCACTGGAACGCCGGCAGGTCAGCGGCGAGGTCTTGAAGCTGGCCATAGAGCCCCTCTTGCGTGCCGATGACATCCGGCGCGAGCTTCTGGATCAGCTCGGCCACAAGCGGGCGGCGCTGCGGCCAGGCGTTCGGAGGGGTCGGACTGGCGAACCTCAGGTTGTAGGTCATCACCGTCAAGGCGCCGGGCGCGCTGGTCGTGGCCGATTGTGCCCCAGCACGGAACGAAAGCAGGCACGTCGAGCAAACGGCAAGGGTCAGGATTGCGGTGAGGCAGCGAATGCAGATGCTTCGTTTCATGCCGCGCAGTCTAGCCAATCACTCAGGGCTGGCAAGTCCCTCGTGTAATTGTCGCGGATTTGCCGGGCGCAGCGCCGCTTGCGTCCTGATTGGGGAACGCTCGCCCGCGCGGCCTGCTGGCGCGTGACCTGCTCTCAGGCTGCTGTGCCGAAAGTCATCTATACAGCGAACGAAGCCAACCGAGGCTTTATCAGCGCCATGCTGGCGCCGGTGGATTCCCGGCGCGAGCCCAGGTTCGGCTTGCGACAAACCCTGCTGGCCATGGCCCTCACCCTGGGGACAATGGCCCTGATGCGCCTGCTGCTGGCCAGCTAGTCTGCCGCAAGCGAACGGGATGGTTCGATGCCGGGGCAGCCGCGCCCCGGGAGGGCCGGACTGCCTCAAATCGGGCGCCCTGCCGGTCGCTCAGTCCAGAATTGGGACGTTTACCCCTCCGCCACCACCGCATACAACGCGTCCAGGTTCGCCAGGGGCGCTGAGGCCGGCAGGTCGCACCCGGAGGAAAGCACACAATTCCGATGGGCCGCAGTCTTGGAGAGAAGCTCCACGGCACGCGCCCTCACTTCAGTCGGCGCAGCCTGGCAGAATACACTTGCGGGGTCCAAATTTCCGCACAGCACCACCTCGGGCGGCACCCTGCCCAGTGCTGCCGGCAGGTCCATCGGCGCGCCGAAGTGGAAGGTGCTCAACCCGGTTTCCAGAATTGCCGGCAGGTGCAGCCACCGGGCGGCGCAATTGTGCAGAATCAACGCGAATTCGCCATCGCCGACCGCCGCGGCGATGCTCTTGATATACGCGCTGGAATGAGTGGAGACGCCGCGCGGCGACAGTAATCCAGCCGCCGGTTCGGCCATCACCAGGCCATCGGCCCCGGCTTGTCGGAAGGCGCGCGCGTAACCGGCCAGGAAGGCCGTGCTCTTCTCCAGCACCACCGCCATTAAGTCCGGTTCCGCCAACGTCATTTCCAACGCCTCGCTTACTCCCACCAGGCGTGAGGCCAGCGAGAACGGACCAATGCACCCCCCCAGCACCAGTGGCCGCGAGGGCAGCTTCTTAAGCCGGCGCACTGCATCCAGGTACACGGCAGTGCGCTGGTCTCCCGGTTGCGGCACCGGCAGCGCCCTGGCTTGCTCCAGGGTAGTCACGAGCCGCCCGGTCACTGAGGGGATTTC
>CAZHEW010000193.1:0-6596 GCA_964531815.1 uncultured Verrucomicrobiota bacterium | reverse complement strand
GAAAGTGCCCAGCCTCAGGCAACAGTGGATCGAGATGCATTACGGCCAACGGAACGAGCGATTCAATCCCGAGGCCGCTAATCTAACCGGAACCGCCGAATGCGGGCCCGCATGTCCGGTGGTGTGGGAGCCGGGAGGCTAATCCTCCCGGCGACCCCAATTCGGCCTTTTCGTCCTCATCGAGTTGCCTGATCGAATCCAATATCTCTTCAATTTCCTCGGTGTCCTGCTCTTGTCGAGCTAGATCAAGAGCCTGCTTGAACAGCGTTCGTTTCTGGGAAAACTCATGCGAATAGTCTGCACGAGTTGCCAGAATTGCAGGTTTGGGACCGTATTTAGCCTCCAGCTCATCGAGCAGCGTCATCATGGCTTCCAGATGCACCTCGTACATCGGGTCCCCGCCGGTCTCAGTCGCGTTCGTGATTTGAGCAGCTTTCTCCACGACGCGTTCCCAATCTTGTCGGCAAATGCTCATAATGCCGTAACAGCCGAACAAGTGATTATACAGGTCTGGGTATCTCCCCATTGAGGGGCAATATCCGAATGGCTGCTGGCCGCGGATGAGCCGCTTGCCTTCATCACCAGCACCTTTACCCAGCACCGACTCTACTGTAAAGCCTGTTCGAGCGATGTCGCCATAGCCCCCCAATCCTTGGCGAACCAGAAGAACTGTTCAGCAAATGGTGAGGCTGGCAGGGCGCGCACTCCGCTGCGCGCCGTCGCTCTCGCATTAGTCCAAACGGCCCGCAGTGGAGTGTGGTCCCCACCTTTGCCAAGGATTGGGGCGACAGCGATATCGCGGCCGGTTGCGGGAACGGGCCGGTTTGGCTAACCTAACCGCTGTAATGGCTTTTACCTTAATCTTTCTGGGCACTGGCACTTCGCAGGGCGTGCCAATGATTGGCAAGGATTACCCCGCCGCCTTTCTAGCCAATCCGAAAAACCACCGCACCCGGCCCTCGATCTATGTGGCGACGGACCAGTTCAAGCTGGTGGTTGATACCACGCCGGAGTTCCGCATCCAGATGTTGCGGGAGAAGATCGCCTGGCTGGATGCGGTGATCTTTACGCACTCCCATGCCGACCACATTATGGGGCTGGATGACTGCCGCCGTTTCTGCGACCTGCGCGGCGGCACGGCGCTGCCGATCTATGCGAGCGAAGCGACGATGAACGATTTGAAGCGGGTTTTCTGCTACGCTTTCCAGAATAAGCCGCTGCCCAAGGGCTACTTCATACCCGACCCCCACGTCATAAGTGGCCCCTTCACCCTCGGGGATATGGAGGTGACGCCACTGCCCTTGCCGCATGGGAGGACGACAACGTGTGGCTATCTCTTTGTTCAGGAGGGGCGGAAGCGCCTGGCCTATATGAGCGACTGCAAGGAAGTGCCGGCGGAAGCCGTCGAGCGGGTTCGCGGTGTGGAGGTGGCGGTGCTGGACGCGCTCCGGCCCAGGCCGCACCTGACGCACATGTGCCTGGATGAAGCTTTGACCGCGGCGCGGCGCATAGCTGCAGGCCGGACTTACTTTACGCATTTAACACATGACTACGACCACGACGCGGCGCAGGCGGGGCTTCCGCCAGGAGTAGGGCTGGCGTATGATGGATTGCGGGTGGAGTGTGGGGCGTTATAGGTGGCGAGAGGCACGTTGCGCCGCTTGAACCGATCCGGCGCGCAGGTGTCCATATTGGAGTTAAGCATGAATAGATTATTGGCAGGGCTGGCGATTCTGGCGTGCGGCGGTGTGTGGGCCGCGCGCGCGGCTAACCCGGGCGACGAGGTAATCATTGTGTACAACACCCGCGTGCCGGAGTCCAAGGGCGTGGCCGACTATTACGCCAAGAAGCGTCATGTGCCGGCGAGCCAGGTTTACGGCTTTCCAATGTCCACGAACGAGGACATGTCCCGGGCAGAATATCGCAGCGTACTGGCGGAGCCGCTGGCGCAGAAGTTGAAGGAGCAGAAGCTCTGGGAGATCGGCCCGCGCATCATCAGCGCGACGACCAACCAGGCCGGGCGTGTGGAATGGAAGCCGGTCGCTTCCCGAATCCGTTACGCCGTGCTCTGTTACGGCGTCCCGCTGCGCATCCAGCGGGATCCCTCCCTGAAGGAGGAGGGCATGGCCGGCCTGCGGCCGGAATTGCGCCGCGACGAGGCCGCAGTGGACAATGAGCTGGCCTGGTTGCCGCTAAGAGAAGAGAAGCCGCCGCTGCTCGGCCCGTTGAGAAATCCGGTTTACACGGCGACCAACGCCGCCATGCTGCACCCCACCAACGGCGTGCTGCTGGTCACGCGGCTCGACGGGCCGACGCCCGGCATTGCGCGCGGCCTGGTGGACAAAGCGCTCCAGGCCGAAGCGGATGGTCTTTGGGGGCGCGCTTACTTTGACGTGCGGAACACGACGGATCCCGGCTACAAGGCGGGCGACGACTGGATTCGCGGCGCGGCGGAGATCTGCAAGCGGTTGGGCTTTGAAACAGAGGTGGATGAGAATGCCCGCACCTTCTCCGCCGGCTTTCCCATGAGCCAGATCGCGTTCTACCTCGGCTGGTACGACGAGCACGTCTCGGGGCCGTTCGCGCAACCCGAGGTGGAGTTCATGCCCGGGGCGTTCGCTTATCATCTGCATTCAACCAGCGCGGCGACGTTGCGCGCCCCCAACCGACACTGGGCCGGCCCTCTGCTGGCCAAGGGCGTCACCATCACGATGGGATCGGTCGTTGAGCCCTACCTTTCGGGCACGCCCGACTTGGCGGTTTTCACCGCGCGCCTGATCTACCACGGGTTTACCTTCGGCGAAGCCGCCTATGCGGGGCAATCGGTTTTGTCGTGGCAAACGACCGTGGTGGGCGACCCCCTTTACCAGCCCTTTGCGATGGATCCAGACCGCCGGCATCGGGACCTTCAGTCGCGCGGCAGCAAGCTGGTCGAATGGTCCTGGTTGCGCCTTGTCGATCTCAACCTGGCAGTCGGCAAGGCGATGCGGGACGTTGCGGCTCTGCTGGAGCAGGTTGAAACGACGCGGCAGAGCGCCGTGCTGACGGAGAAGCTTGGCGACTTATACGGCGCGCAGGGCAAGCCCTCCTCCGCGGTCCATGCCTATCGCCAGGCTCTGCAGCTTGCCCCTTCGCCGCAGCAGAAAGTCCGGCTCCTGCTCACGCTCGGCGAACGGCTGCTCGCGCTGGATCGTGCGCCGGAAGCCTACGAAGATTACCAGAGGCTGCTGCAGGACTTTCCGAACTACCCGGACAAGCTCGCCATCTACAAGAAGCTGCTGCCCCTGGCGCTGAAACTGGACAAGAAGGAGGACGCCGAGAAGTATCAGGCCGAGATTACCCGCTTGTCGCCCGCGCCCCCGAAACCCCCGGCCGAGGACAAAGCCGGCAAGCCACAGTCATCGCGGTATCCGGATTTACAGACAGCCGGGTTTGCTCTTAACTAGGGGGATGCGCGAGAGAATGGAGCACCGCCCCCTGGCGAGGGCCAGGCGGGGTGATTGCGCCCGCAACCAGTGTTGGCGGGAGGAGGCTGCTTTGATCGGGATGGAAGCAGCGCCGATTCCGGCCCCTGATCGCGCAGGACCTCCATGACCCGCACTCCGGATACTCTGGGCATCATCGCCGGCAATCGTTCACTGCCGCTGCTTCTCGCCCGTGAAGCCCGCCGCCAGGGAGTGAAGCGCCTTGTCGCCGTTGCAGTTGAAGGTGAGACTGATCCGGCGTTGGCCTCGCTGGTGGACGACATTGTGTGGCTCAGAGTCGGCCAGCTTTCCAGGATGATCGCCGCCTTCACGGCGCGTGGCGTCAAGCAGTGCGTGATGGCTGGCCAGATTTCTCCCAGGAACCTCTTTGACCTCCGCCCCGACCTCCGCGCCATGGGCCTGCTGCTGCGGTTGCGCGAGAGGAACGCCCACACCATCTTCGGCGCCATTGCCGAGGAGCTCAAACGAGACGGGGTTGAGCTGATCGAAGCGACGCCGTGGCTTGCGCCGCTGATGCCGGGCGTCGGCTTCCAGCTCGGGCCGAGGCTGTCCGACGCGCAGCGCGCGGACGTCGAGTTCGGCTTTCGCATCGCCAAGGAAGTGTCGCGTTTGGAGATCGGCCAGACGGTCCTGGTGAAAGAAGGGACCGTGCTGGCCGTCGAAGCCTTCGAGGGCACCGACAAGTGCCTGGCCCGCGGCGGCCAGTTGGCCGGGACCGCCGGCGGGGCGGTGGCCGTGAAAGTGGCCAAGGAGCGGCACGATTTCCGATTTGATATTCCCTGCCTCGGCCCGCAGACCCTCGAAACGTGCGCCGCGGCTCGAATCGCCGTGCTTGCTTTCGAGGCGGGGCGCTCGCTGCTCCTGGAACAAGAGTCTTGCGAACGCCTCGCCCGCGAGCATAGGATTTCGGTAACGACGGTTGGCGAGGCCCAACGTCCGCAATGCCAGAACTGAATCAGCAAACCCGAATCGCGCCGCAACACGTCTAACTCATTTTAAACCTCCCCTATTCATGCTCACCGCCCACGAACTGCTCGGTTTCATGTCGCCCTCCCTGGCGCTGGAAATCCTCACGCACGCCTACGAGAACGATAAACCCATTTACCGGGCCACCCTGAGCGCCGTCGCTGAAGCACGCAAGCTGAGGCCAGTCTATTTCGAGCGCCAGCCCAAACCTCAGCGCCATGCCGCCATGCTCGCCAGTTTGGCCCGCCCGGCGCTCGACGCGGTCACCAATGGTCTCATCCGCGCCTGGCTCCTGAAGAAGCACAAACCCATGCTGACCGACTTCCTGAACGCACTAGCCGTCAAGCACGAGGATGGCGTGGTGGAAGAGTTGCCTCCGGCGATGGACGACGAGAAGCTCAAGTCCGCCGTCGAGGCCTTGCTAGGCAAGTACCCGCCGGAAACCGTCGCTGTCTATCTGCACGCGTTCAACGAGATGAATGAGCAAGAATGGCCGAACCTCACGGCCATGCTGGACACAGACCGCCGGCTCCAGTTGGGTGGAACGGCCTGAAGCGGATTCGGGCCGGCGCGCCTTGCCGGAAGGGATCGCCTCGGTGGTGCTTCACCTGGAGGACGCAGGCGGGCCCACCTGCCTTCACGCTCCAAGGCCTGCGCGCAGCCTGCCGCGGGCATGTTGTGAGCCAGTTGCCGGGGTCATGTTTCGGTTGGCCGCATTCTCTCAGCAAGTTGGTGGAGACTTGGGGGTTACAAACGCCCGGCGCTTTTGTAGATGCCATGCGCGAAGCAATCGAGATATGTTGACACGGAGTAATGCAATTGTTAACACTAAGCGGTTGCGTGCGGTTGGCAGTGGGAGAAAGGCTCAGACGGAATATGAAGATCATGCTATCACTCGCTGTTATGACAGCTCTGGCCGGGCTGGAGCATGGCGACACTTGTCGCGCCGCCGAGCCGGATGGCGTCGCGCTGGCGATTGTCTACGACACCTCCGGCAGCATGCGCGACGCCGTGCGTGACAGCGCCGGCAGGTCCTCGCCGAAGTATATTATTGCCAACCGTGCCCTGGCGGCGGTGGCGAAGCAGATTCAGGCATTTGCCACCAACAATACGGCCGGCGCACCCCGGACCATCAGTGCCGGCCTGTTCGTGTTCAGCGGGGACGGCGCGCGGATGGCCGTCCCGTTCGGGCCGTTTGACGCGAAGGCGCTGGAGCAGTTTGCGCGGACTTTCACGCGCCCCAGCGGCAACACGCCGCTGGGCAACGCCTTGAGCGCCGCCGCCCGGACGCTGATGGATTCCCCGCTCTCCCGCAAGCACGTGCTGATTATCACGGACGGCGAGAACACGGCCGGGCCGACGCCGGCAGCGGTATTGCCGCGGCTCCAGGAGCAGGCGCGGGAGAAGCAGACGGGTCTGTCGGTCCATTTTGTGGCATTCGATGTGGACGCCAAGGTCTTTGGCGCGGTGAAGAAGCTGGGCGCGACGGTGGTGAGCGCGTCGGATGAGAAGCAGCTTAACGCGCAACTGGAGTTTGTGCTCCAGCGCAAGATTCTCCTCGAAGAGGAGGAGCCGGTGAAGAAGCAATAACCCGCAAGCAAGAGAAAGGAATCCTTATGTTCAGAGCGATCAAGCGGTTGTTTATCTGGATGGGCCTGATGGCCGAGAAGGCGACGGAGACCGACGCCATTAACCAGGCGGTGGTCGAGCGCGGCATCCGCGACTCGAAAGCCAAGGCCGACAAGGCGCATTACGCCAACGGCCAACTGGCCGGGCAGATTGCGCTGCTGAAGGACCAGATCAAGAAGCAGGAGCGCCAGCGCCAGGAACTGCAAAGCCTGCTGCAGGCGGCGGCGGCGGCCAATGACGAGGCCAACGGCGCGCATTACGCCGAGGAGCTGGCCACGCTGGAGGCCGACCTGAACGATAATAAGGCGCAAGCCGACAGCTTGGAACAGCTTTACAAGCAGAACACGGAGATCATCGCCGAGAGCCTGCGCGAGATTCAGCGGTTCCAGCGCGAGTTCGAGGCCGTCAAAGCCAAGGTCGCCATCGGGCGCTCGCTGGAAAGCCTGGCGGGCATGATGAAAAGCTCGATCACCGAATTGCAGGGCATGATGGGCGGCGAGATGGGGCAGTCCATGC
>CAZHEW010000192.1:0-6597 GCA_964531815.1 uncultured Verrucomicrobiota bacterium | reverse complement strand
AGAATCCATCTTACTTTCTGCGCTTAGTGGTCTAAAGGATGGGGTCCACCTCATACCCCGGCACAATGTTCCGCGTGGCTTTGCCCAATGGCCATGAAGTGCTAGCTCATATTTCTGGCAAGATGCGCAAACATTTCATTCGCATCAGCGTCGGGGACAAGGTCAACGTCGAAATGTCCCCTTACGATCTAGGCAAAGCGCGAATCACCTTCCGTCATAGCTGACTGCCAATGCACACGACGCAGGCACTGCCGGCGGGTTGTTCAGCGATTTCGCATGACGTTTTGAGAATCCGCATTCCCGTCCGTATTTTCAGGGCTGGGAGCACTTTCGCATTCTGACCCCATTTTCTTATTCGTTGACCTTGACGGCGCTTTTTCTATCCTATCCCGATATATGGCTAGGATTCATAACACCGCCAAGTCCACGCTGGCCTTGCGTCAACGCAAGCGATTCCTCCTCACCCAGCTCAAGATCCACCCTGACTTCCTGCGCGCCTCCCTGGTCGAGCGCTTCTCCCGGTGTGGCAAAGCCAACTGCCATTGCCACCATGGCGGCGATGAACACGGCCCCTTTTATTACCTGACTCAGTGCCTGGCGGTCGGCAAGGTCAACAAGTTCCTCCTCAAGACCGATGCTCAGCAGCAAAGGGCACGCGGCGGCATTGAGCATTACCGCCAACTACAAGAGCAGTTGGAGGAACTGGCCCAGATCAATGCCGAGTTGCTGCGGCGGGAGGAACCCCTCGCCAATGCGTGACGCCCAGTTCAACGACCTGGAGCGCTTTGTCAGCTACGCGGACAAGCAGTTCCAGTTGCGGTTGCTGGCAGGCTGTTTCGCCGATGACCGGGCCGATCCGGATGTGCCCGGCCGGGCGGTGGGGCTGAGCTTGCTCCTGGGCGAAGTCGCCCACATCCCCAGCTTCCTCCAATTGCAGGAGGAGACCAAGTTGCCCCAGTGGCAACGGTGGGTGGGCTACTCTGAGTGCATCAGTCACGACACCTTTGGCTATGCCAGCAACCGGATGGTCTCCGAGCACCTGCGCCGGGCAGGCACTTTCATCAACCGCAAGCTCAAACGGGGCAAAGGTTTTGAAGAGAACAAAATCCACGGACTGCTGGTGGTCAGTCTGGATGCCAACGAACAGTTTTGCAGCGATCACCGCTGCTGCGAGGACTGTCTGACCCGGGAGGTGATTTGCAAGGACGCTCAGGGCAACGAGGTTAAAAACCTCCAGTATTACCACAAACAGGTCTATGCGCAGTTGAGCGGACCGCGCTTGAGTGTGATGCTGGACGTGGAGCCGATGCGCTCGGGAGAGGAAGAATGCACGGCGGCGTTGCGCCTCTTTCGCCGGATGCGCAAGACGTATGGCCCCCGATTCTTCGATGTGGTGGTGGTGGACGCCTGGTATACCAATGCACCGTTTCTCAAAACAGTAGCCGAGGAATTGGGCTGGCCCGTGGTCGCGGGGCTCAAACAGGAGCGATACGAAATCTATCAGGAGGCGCTGGCCCTGACCGCAGGCAAGCCGACGCAGGTGGTGCAACGGGGCGAGGGACCCGGCCAGCGCCGGGTCGAGATTTGGGACGTGCCTTCCTTACGGTTCAGCGACACGTACACCGACCCGGTGCGGGTGGTGCGGGTGCGGGAGCAGTGGACGGAGCGAACCCGGCAGGGCAAAGAGTGGAAAACCGTGGAAAAGGAGCAGAACTGGATCTGGGTGGTAGCCGGTGATCTGAATGCCTACGACGGAGCCGCCATTCGAGACATCGGACACCTGCGCTGGAAAATAGAGAACAACGCTTTCTGCGAGTTGACCCAGGGCTGGCATTTGACCCACTGCGCTCATCATCAGCCGGTGGCAGTGCTGACCTTGCTGTGGATAAAGATCATCGCCTTCACGCTCTTTCACGCCTTTGCTATTTTGCACGGCAAACTCTTTCGGTTGGGCAAGGTGACCCTTCAGGAGCTGCGCAAGCGCATTTACCGCTCGCTGCTCTGTGGCTGGCCCATTCCGTACTTCAGCGGTTAAACAAGACAAAGCGACCGACACATCCATATCATCAAAAGCCGGATGCCGGGGCCGCGAGTGAAATAAAGCCTGAGGCGGTCTCAGGGCTGTGCTTTGCCTTGAGTTGGGAGACCCAGACCATCAACACGCGGGACGATGGTCTGGAAGAAAATCAAGTTCCTGCACTACCCCGAAATCCGTGACCCCTTGCGAAATCGCTGGCTTTCGCAAGCTGGGCTTGCCAAACCGTGTTCGGATGCATATATATGATTGTGACCAGCCGCGTGGCCACTTTGAGCAGCACGAATGAAAGCCTTTCGGAATACTCGTTAGTCATCTCCGCCCATTGAAAGCAACCGCTCATAAGTCCTGGCCGATTAGGTTCCCGGCGATGCTGCTCAGCGCGCTGGCGCTGTGGTTCGCTGTCCTTCCCGCCTGCGCCATTATTGACGCCGAGCTGCAAATGCAGCTTGGCAATCCTAGCGGCGCCACGGCCGACACTAATAACTACAGCCATTACCTGATCCAGCGCCCGGTCGAGGCCATGGATTACAACGCGACGCGGGGCCAGCCCAACTGGGTGAGTTGGGACTTCACCTCGTCGGATACGAACAACGCGGTCGAGCGTTCGACGAGGTATTTCACCGACACCAACCTGCCGCCCAATTTCTACCGGGTCACCTCCGACGACTATACGGGCTCGGGGTGGAGCCGCGGCCATTTGTGCCCCTCGGCTGATCGCCTCGACAGCCGGGCGAACAACGACATGGTGTTCCTGATGTCGAACATCATGCCGCAGGCGGATAATCAGAACTCGGGCGTGTGGGCGCAGCTTGAGAACGATTGCCGCAGCATCGCGGGCACCAACAACGAAATGCTGATGATCTGCGGCCCCAGCCGGTTCACGGGTGGCACCTTCGCCTCGAACCGGGTCGCCGTGCCGGCCTACACGTGGAAGATTGCCGTCGTGGTTCCCCTGGGCAGCGGTACTGCTCTGGACCGGATTGACTACCTGACGCGCGTCATCGCCGTGACTATTCCCAACTCGAACTCCGTGGCCAGCACGCCCTGGACTAATTTCGTCACCTCGGTCAACGAGCTGCAAACCGAAACCGGCTTTACGTTTTTCACGGCGTTGCCGCCGAACCTCGCCGCGGTGCTGCGGAGCAAAGTGGACGGCCAGGCGCCTCCGACTCCGGCGATTGCCGGGTTCTGGCCGACCAGCGGCGACGTGGGCGTCAGCGTGAGCATCGGCGGCACGAATCTCAACTTCACCACCAACGTGACCTTCGGCGGGGCCAGCGCTTCCTTTGTCATCAATTCCAGCACCAACCTCATCGCCATCGTTCCCGCGGGTGCGAGCTCAGGGCCAATCGTTGCCACGACCCTCGGCGGCACGGCCACGAGCCCTGGCAGCTTTATCGTCGGCACCAATGGCGTGCCGGACTTGGCTGTTGCCCTCACCCACACCGGCAACTTCACCCAGGGCGATTCGGGCGATGCCTACACGATCACCGTCACGAACATCGGCATGGCGGTCTGCAGCGGCGCCGTGGCCGTCACGAACATACTGCCGGCTGGCCTGACTGCCGTCGGGTTCAGCGGCCCGGGGTGGACCGCGGATCTCGGCGCGCTTACCTGCACACGCTCGGACAGCCTGCTGCCCGGCGCCGCTTACCCGCCGATCACGCTCACGGTGGATGTTTCAGCGAGCGCCCCTCCGAGCGTCACCAATGTGGCGATCGTCTCCGGCGGGGGTGACACCAATGCGGCCAACAACACGGCCATTGACGTCACCGCCATCACCCCGGCAGCGGCGCCGATGGTTGTGACGGACATCGCCACCGGTGTTGACACGACCACGGCAACCCTGAACGGCACGATTAATCCCAACGGCCAGCCGGCGTGGGTGCGTTTCGATTACGGCCTGACCACCAACTACGGCTCGACGTTATCCTTCGCCGGAAGCCTCAGCGGCACGACGGACCAGGTCGTGAGCATAAACCTCACGGAGTTGATTGCCGGGACAACTTATCATTACCGCGTGGTCGCCACCAATGTCCTCGGCTTGACCGCGGGCGCAGACCAGCTGTTCACTACGGGTGTTCCGGACTTGGCGGTCGGAGCGGCTCACCACGGAGATTTCATCCAAGGCTACATCTGCAGCTATGCCATTACGGTCACGAACGTTGGCAGCGGGGCTTCACTGGGCTCGATCACGGTCACGAATGCACTGCCGAATGGGCTCACCGCAGTCGGCATGAGCGGCGATGGGTGGGTGACCGATCTGGGCACGCTCACCTGCACGCGCTCAGACAGTCTGGCCGCCGGCGCAGCCTACCCGGTGATTACCGTGAGCGCGAACGTGGCCACCAATGCGCCCGCCAGCGTCACCAACCTCGTAGCGGTTTCCGGGGGCGGCGAAGCCAACCTGGCCAACAACACTGCCAGCGACCCGACGATCATTAATCCCGCAGGTAGCGGGGGAGGCGCGACCATCCTGACCGGTTGGGACGTGAGCACGCTGACGAACTACGGGCCTTCGCCGCTGGGGTCCACGACCAACGCGGCCAATCTGGCTGTGGGCGGTTTGACGCGCGGCTCGGGCGTCGGCACGGGCGGAACCGCAGCGGTGCGCGCCTGGGGCGGCGCCACCTGGACCAATGCCGCGGCGGCGGCGGCGATCAGCTCCAATCGCTTCGCCACCTTCAGCGTCGCGGCCAGCAATGGCTACACCGTGTCCTTCACCTCGATCAGCCGGTTCGATTATCGGCGTTCGGCAAAGGGAGCGACCAACGGATTGCTGCAGTATCAGCTCGGTTCGGGACCATTTATTGACGTGGCCGCGCTGACCTACCCTTCAAGCTCCAGCAGCGGCGGGGCTATCAGTCCACTTGATCTGTCCGGGATCCCGGCGCTCCAAAACGTGGGAGCCGACACCAACGTCACCTTCCGGATCGTCAACTGGGGAGCCACTGATTCCGGTGGCACCTGGTACATCTTTGACAAAGCGGCTTCCAGTGCTCCCGATTTTGCGGTCGAGGGCATCGTCTCACCGGCGATTGTGCCGGTTGCCGACCTGGCCATCAGCCTGGCGCACGCCGGCTGTTTCACCCAGGGTGACATCGGCCAGACTTACACCATTACGGTTACGAACTGTGGCACGGCGGCCACCGTCGGCGCGGTCATGTTCACGAACTTGTTGCCAGCCGGGCTCGCCGCCACCGCCATCGACGGCAGCGGCTGGGCGGCCGATCTGGGGACGCTGACTTGCACGCGTTCCGACGCGCTGGCAGCGGGCGCGATTTACCCGCCGATCACCGTGAAGGTGGACGTGGCCACCAACGCGCCTGCCAGCATCACTAACTTTGCCGCCGTCGCGGGCGGAGGGGAAAGCAACACCGTGAACAATACGGCGAGCGACCCGACGACCATTGTCGCCCTGGCTCCCATCGAGCGGTGGCGGCTGCACTGGTTCGGCACCACCGCCAACAGCGGCCCGGCCGCTGACACGGCTGTGGCCACCAGCGACGGCCTGCCCAACCTGCTGAAGTACGCCCTGGGCCTCAACCCGCTCGTGCCGGCCAACGATTCGGTGTCGGGCGACATCACCACCGGGTACCTGCGCCTGACTGTGCCGAAGAATCCAGACGCCACTGACGTCACCTACCATGTGGAAGTGACGGCCGACCTTGTCGCGGCCTGGACAACCGACGGCACGACGGTGGAAGTCAATACCGCGACCTTGCTTCAGGTGCGCGCCAACGAGCCGGTGGCCGGCTCTGCCGCCGGGTTCATTCGGCTGCGCGTTTCCCGGCCTTAGCCGGCCGGCCTGGCGCGGCTGATCTCTGTTCCCGCGGGAAGCTTTGCATTCGGCTGGCGGGACTGTTACGATGCGGCCATGAAGAAAGTCTTTGCGCTGTGTCTGGCTGTGCTGGTCGTGGGAGGGTGCAAGTCGCGGCCGCTTTCACAATGCGTGTCGCCCCGCGTAATCGGACGAGTGGTGGCCGCCGACACCGGCCGGCCGCTGGCCGACGTGAAGATCATCACCAGCGGGCAAACCGAGCACTACAACCGCGTGGCGCCACCCAAAGGCGGCCAACTCCTCAAGAGCAAACCCACCGTGAGGACGGATCGGGATGGCCGGTTTGTCATCGAGAGCGAGCGGGTGTTGACGCCGTTTGGCGAGTCCGGCTGGTTCTCGGTGCAGCTTTTCATTGATCAGACCGGCTACGAGCGCTTCCTCACCAACTACTCCTACCTCAACCTCGGCACCAACACCTGGAAGGGCAAGCAGGTGCTCGACACCGGTGATATTCGCCTCCAACCGGTGGCCAAGTAATCGGTAGAGCGGTTTAGCAGGCCCTTGAAAAACCACCGGAACGCCGCGTGAGGGCACGCGGCCTATAGGATTCCGGCTCCGCACCAATCCGGCAGGGGTGGCAGATGGTAGCCGGTCGGTCGTTTCGGGGTGACAGGGGGAAAACGACCACCGGTAGCTGCGTGGAGTCGGCGCTCCACCCCGGCAGGGGGAATGGCGCTTACATAGTGCCTAAAACCCTCTTTCCCAGTCGTTTACGCCG
>CAZHEW010000191.1:2806-6644 GCA_964531815.1 uncultured Verrucomicrobiota bacterium | reverse complement strand
CGGACACCCAGGTCCTCGGTTTGAATTGCCATCACCGAATACACATTCGCCAAATCAAACACGCGCATCAAACCGGTTTCGCCCTCGCCCACCTCGCGGCCCGTTTCGGGGGAGATGATCCGCACCCCCGCCCAGGGAGGGAAGCGGAAGGCGCGCGCGGCGGGTTGCGTGAAGCGTGGAACGCCGAGCGCGGTGTGGGAGGAATTGATCACACCGTTGTACGCCTGGGAACTCAATTCGCTCATGCCGTATTCGCAGATGATGCGGTCGGGCTGAATGCCAAGGCGCTGTGAAATCAACGCGTGGAGCGCGGCTTTCGGCAGCGCGCGCGAGCGGCCCTTGTAACCGCCCGTTTCCATCGCGCACGAGCCGGCCGGAAGCTCAAAGCGCCGGCCCCGGTCGGCGAGGTGATCCAGCAGGTGCACAAAGGAAAACGCCGTGCCCAGCAAGAGCACGGGTTGGGTGCCGGCTATCGCCTGCCGCATGAGTTGCAGCGCGGCGTGCGCGTCCAGTGTCCAGCCGCCGTCCTCAGCCGCCCGCCCGACGAAAGGCGATTCGGTGGAACTCAAGGCGCGGCGAAGCGTCTCGAACATGTGGACCAGCGAGGAGTGGGGAGCCTGGGCGGGGGGCGGGGCGAGGACAACCAATGAGCAAGGCCCCGGGGCAGAGGGCCAATGGGCGTTGAACCAAGCCAGGAGCGACGCCTCATAAAGCGCCAGGGACGCTGCATTATGAAAATGCCGGCTCGGTGCCTGGCCGGTCGTGCCGCTGGAATGGAACACCGCCGTCCGCTCCGCGACCGGCAGGCACGAGAACTCCCACTCCTTGAAAGCCGACGTTGGCACCGCCGGGATAGACGTCCAGTGCGCTACCGTGTCCGGCTGCGCGCCCCGCGTCTCGCAGAATCGGCGGTATGGGGCGTTCAACTCGAATTGGAGGGCGAAAAGCTCAAGGGCAAGCTGATCGAAGGTGGACCGATCTGCCCAGGCGCGCTCAGGGTCCTTGGGGGACACGCCGATGCGCCGGCGCAAACGCGCGGCAAAGCTCGATAACTCGCTGGTGGAACTCATGCGGTTTTTATTTAACCAGGCTGGTTTTCCGCCACAGCCCGGAAGAAACATGTAGCCGGGAAGCCGCTCGATCGCAAGTCCGGACTGCCTCATTTCGTAATGGGGGGCACAAATCAGCTTTTGAACGGGCTCCCCGAGCTGCCTTTATGCGCCTAACACGTAAAGCCAGCCGGGCCATGCCAACCACTAAGCCCCCTGTATACCCCCTGTATGCCCCTTGTATACCCCCTCTATACCCCCTCTATCCCAATAGAGGGGGTATACAGGGGGATTACATGGGGTATACAGGGGGTTTAGAGGGGGATGACTGGAGGTTATTGCGAAGGGCTGGAGGAGTTCAGGGGCGTGGGGGTGAGGGATTGCCTCCTTTTGCTGCTTTACGGGGTCGGGAACGGCTGGCACATACAGTGAGACAATCGTATGCGGACTTTCCTTCGCTCGCTGGCCTGGGTCCTGTTGCTGGCCGCCACGGGCTGTGCCCCGACCAGGCCCGGGCCTGTTCCTCGCGCCGCGACGGCAGGGGCTTCAAAGCCGGAATTGCCGGGCAAGAAGCCCGACGGTTCGGTGTTGCTCCCCAACCAGTGGTCGTTGCGGCCTGCGGGCAAACAAATCGAGTTGGGAGATTTCCCGATCAACGTGGCGGTGCACCCGGGCGGGCGCTTCGCGGCCGTGTTGCACAGCGGTTATAGCGCGCACGAGATTGTCGTGGTGGACATTGCGTCAGCCAAAGTCGTTTCGCGCACCCCCGTGCGCGAGTCCTTCTATGGGCTGGAATTCTCGAAGGATGGCCGGCAGCTCTTTTGCAGCGGGGCCGGGGATGAGGCGGTGCACTTGTTTACATTTCGGCAGGGCAGTTTGACGAATCATCACCCGATCAAGCTGCGCGACGCCAGTCTCCGCGCGGTCCCGGCCGGGCTGGCGGTGGACGCCGCCGCGGCGCGGTTGTTCGTGGCCAATGTGTGGGGCGACCGCGTGACGCGCGTTGACCTCCTCCCCCAGCCAAAGGCGGCGGACATTCTGCTGGGAACAAACACCGGGCCGCTGGCGCTGGCTCCCGTCGCTGCCTCAGCCGATTTCGAGGATGCAGCGGCCACCAAGCGGGAACTGGCTTCACTCTACGTGGCGGGACGGGAGGACAGCTTCCCCTACGCCTGCCGGCTGGATGAAAGCCGGGAGCGGCTCTACGTCAGCTTGTGGGCGCAGGCGGCCGTGGCAGTCATTGACTTGGACTCCGGCCAAGTGATCGCGCGCTGGCCCGTGCAGGAGCATCCGTGCGAAATGGCCCTGACGCGCTCCGGCAAGCAACTCTTCGTGGCCAACGCCAGCCGCAACACCGTGACCGTGCTGGACACCGCTTCGGGCCGCGCCCTGGAGACCATCTGGGCCGCGCTCTATCCGCAGGCGCCGCCCGGCTCGACGCCCAACAGCCTGGCGCTTTCGCCGGACGAGCGGACGCTGTTCGTCGCCAACGCCGACAATAACCTGGTGGCCGTGTTCGACGTCAGCACGCCGGGCAGAAGCCGCTCGCTCGGGTTCATTCCGGTGGGCTGGTATCCCACGTCGGTGCGCGTGACGCCGGACGGCAGGCATCTGCTGGTCGCCAACGGCAAAGGCGCCATTTCCAAAGCCAATCCGCTCGGCCCCCAGCCCGGCATCAGTTCGCGGAGCGACTCCACGGCGGAGTTCATTGGCCGGCTCTTCCGGGGCACGCTCAGCATCCTGGACCTGCCGCCGCGCAAACAGTTCGCGCAGCAACTGGCCGGTTACACCGCGCAGGCGCATCGCTGCAGCCCCCTCAAGCCCGATGCGAGCGTGACGGCTGCGCCGGCGAAGGGCAATCCCATCCCCCGCAAGCCCGGCGCAGCCAGCCCGATCCGTTACTGCCTCTACATCGTCAAAGAGAACCGCACCTACGACCAGGTGCTCGGCGACCTGCCGCAGGGCAACGGCGACCCTTCGCTGTGCCTGTTCCCCGAGCGCGTCACGCCCAATCAGCACCAGCTCGCCCGCGAGTTTGTGCTGCTCGACAACTTCTACGTCGAGTCGGAAGTCAGCGCGGACGGCCACGAATGGAGCATGGCGGCCTACGCGACCGATTTCGTCGAGAAGCTGTGGCCGCTCAGTTACGGACGCAACCAGTCGAGGAAGTTCCCCTTCCCGGCGGAAGGCTACTTCCCGATCGCCTCGCCCGCGGGCGGTTATCTGTGGGACCGCGCGCGGGAGGCCGGTGTGAGCTACCGCAGCTACGGGGAGTTCGTCACGATCCCCGCGGCGACCAATCTTCCCGTCGCCGGGCGCCTGCCGGCGTTGCGGGGCCACGTGGACGAATGGTATCGCGGGTTTGATATGGCCTACTCGGACTTGTTGCGGGCCGCGCGGTTCATCGCCGAGCTCAAGCGCTTCGAGGCCGGGGGCGAAATGCCCCGCCTGCAAATCATCCGCCTGCCCAACGATCACACGCACGGCTCGACTCCCGGCTGGCCGACCCCAGCGGCTTACGTCGCCGAGAACGACCTGGCGCTGGGCCAGATCGTCGAGGCGGTCAGCCGCTCGAAGTTCTGGCCCCAAACCGCGATCTTCATCGTGGAAGACGACGCCCAGAACGGCCCCGACCACGTGGACGCCCACCGCACAACGGCATTTGTCGTCAGCCCTTACACCAGGCGCGGCGTGGTGGACTCGACCATGTATTCCACCAGCAGCATGTTGCGCACGATGGAGCTCATCCTGGGCTTAAGGCCCATGTCGCAGTTCGACGCCGCCGCGAC
>CAZHEW010000191.1:0-2706 GCA_964531815.1 uncultured Verrucomicrobiota bacterium | reverse complement strand
TGAGCGAAACGATTCAGGAGCCGCGGCCCGGCTTGAGTTTGGCCACCGCCTCTTTCATCTCGCTTAAATGCGTCTCAGCGCTCGCGGAGTCTGTGACGTGCGCGATCTTGCCGTCCAAGCCGATCAAGAAGCTGACGCGCCGCGCCATGTTCCGTCCGGTCATCCTGACGCCGTAGGCGTCGGCGATCTTGCCATCGGTATCCGCCAGCAACGGGAAGTTCAGTTTGTATTTGGCGACGAACTTCTGGTGGCTGTCGGCAGAATCAAAGCTCACGCCGATGACCTCGACCTTGTCCTTCTTCAAGTCGGCCATGCGGTCGCGGAAGCCGCACGCTTCCCTGGTGCAGCCGGGGGTGTCGTCCTTGGGATAGAAGTAGAGCAGCACGACGTTCTTGCCGAGCACATCGGCCAGCTTCCAGGTCTTGCCCTCCTGGTCCTTCCCCTCGATGCGCGGCGCGGCGTCGCCCGCTTTGGGCGTCTCCGCCGCGGGGGCCGTGAAGAGGGCGCAGCCGGTCAGCCAGGCGGCCGCCAGCAATGGCATCGGAATCCAGGCAGAGTTTTTCATGGGAGCACCATCGCCCCTCCGGACGGCTTTGGCAAGCGGCCCGGCGCGGGAGGGGCGGGATAACCGGCCTGCCCTGACCGGACTTATTTTGCGGGCGGGGACGCGGGCCGGCGGCGGAGCTTGTTCTGGAACAACAGGCGCCAGACCATGATGAGCGCCTCGCTGATAATATGGCCGGACATCTTGGAATGGCCGTGGAACCGCTCGGTGAAGATGATGGGGACCTCGACGACACGCAGCCCCTGGCGCCAGAGCTTGTGGGTCATCTCGATTTGGAAGCTGTAACCGTTGGAATGGATCTCGTCGAGCCTGCTGGCCTCCAGCGCCCGGCGCCGAAAACACTTGTAGCCGCCCGTCGGGTCCGTGATGGGCATGCCGGTGATGATCTGGACGTATTTGGCCGCGCACTTGCTCAGCATCAGACGGCTCAAGGGCCAGTTGATGATGCGGATGCCGTTCATGTAACGGGAGCCGAGCACCAGGTCGGCATTCTTTGCCGCCTCGAGGAACGCGGGGATGTCGTCCGGGTTGTGGGAAAAGTCGCCGTCCAACTCGAAGACAAACTCGTAACCGCGCTCGAGCGCCCATTTGAAGCCGGCGATATAGGCCCGGCCCAGGCCGCTCTTCTCGGTGCGATGCAGGACGTGAATAGACGGGTGTTTCGCCGCCAGCTCGTCAGCGAGCTGGCCGGTGCCGTCGGGCGAATTGTCGTCCACCACCAGCAGGTCCACGGCGACGGGGAGGGCAAGCAGTCGTTGCGCCAGCGGGAGCAGGTTCTCTCGCTCGTTATAGGTCGGTACAACGACTAGGGTCCTATTCATTGGTTCGCAGCCCACAGATAGATAAGCGACTTTGGCCTTGAAGCCAAGCGGGATTTCTCATGCCCGGCCGCCGCCCGGGGCGCATCAAAGTGGTTATCCGGGCAGCAGCACGAACTCGGTCTCGCGTTCGGCCTCGGTTTCGCTTTGCCGATGGCCGCGACGAAAAGAGGAGCGGCGCGGCGCGGTGCCGGAGGCGGGATGCAAATCGCGCTTGAGCTTGCGAAGATGGCGCGGGCAAATGCCGTGGGACAGCAAAGCGGGAGCGGCGCCGGAATCGCGCGGTTTGCACCACGCGCATACCGGCACTGCCAGTGCAAACTCGGTTTGCCGCGCTTCCATCTTGCTCTCAGTATGCGCCGTTGTCCCGGGGCTTGTCAACCCCGCCCGTCCGTGAACGCCCGGGCGAGGCTGCCGGCTCGCGCTTGCAAGCCCGCCTGGACAAATCTACCTTTCTCCCGGCAATGCTGAAACCTTCCGCGCGGCCGGCGATCCGTCTTCGGGGCGTCCGCCACAACAACCTGAAGAACGTGGATCTCGACCTGCCGCTCAACCGGCTGGTGGTGATCACCGGCTTGAGCGGGTCGGGGAAGAGTTCGTTGGCCTTCGACACGCTATTTGCGGAAGGGCAGCGGCGCTACATCGAGACCTTCTCCCCCTACGCGCGGCAGTTCTTCGACCGCATGGACAAGCCGCAGGTGGATAGCATCGAGGGCATCCCGCCCGCCATCGCGATCGAGCAGCGCAACGCCGTCCGAACCACGCGCTCGACCGTCGGCACGATGACCGAGATTTGCGACTACCTCAAGATGCTCTGGCCGCACCTGGCGCAATCGCACTGCCGGCAGTGTGGCCGGCCCGTGCGCAAAGACCCGCCCGCCTCCGTTTGGCAGGCCCTTGCGAGCGGGGCGCCGCAGGACCCCGGGCAAGCCGAAGCCCGAGCTCCCGGGGCCGAAGTCCTGATTACGTTCGACCTGCCGCTCTCGGACAAGTTGTCGCTCGAGGATTCGCTCGCCCTCATTGCCAGGCAAGGTTATCAGCGCCTGCTGTTGAATGGACAAGTGCTGCGGCTGGAAGACATTCCACCCCGCTCCCGCCCGCGCGCACCGCGGCTTGCCTCGCTGACGGTGATCCAGGATCGCCTGCGGCTCACCGCGGCCAACCGCGCGCGTTTTATCGAAGCCTGCGAACAAGCCTATCACTTCGGCAAAGGCAAGCTTGCCATCCACGAGGTTGACTCCGCGCAAGACGCAATGGGCGCCCCGCGCCAGTTCTCCAACCGCCGTCACTGCGCGGAGTGCGACCTCGAATACCGCGACCCCA
>CAZHEW010000190.1:0-6680 GCA_964531815.1 uncultured Verrucomicrobiota bacterium | reverse complement strand
TCGAGAATGGCTTCGCCGATGTGCGCTTCGATCCCTGGGCGCCGGATTGGGACAAGGCGCGCCGGATCACGCAGACGCTGGCGAAGCACAAGCTGGAGGTCGTCGGCCTCTACGGCTACTACAACATCGTGGACCCCGACCCAGCCCGGCGCAAGCGGGGCGAGCAGCGGATGCAGATGCTCATCGAAAACTGGAAGCGGTTCGGTTGCCCGATCATCACGACGGAAACAGGGACATTCAATGAGAAGTCCGAGTGGCTGGAATCGCCGGAGAATTCGACCGAGCAGGGTTACAAGGCTTGTCGCGCGGCGCTGGAGCGGCTGGTCCGGGCGGCGAAGCAGAGCGGGGCGACGATTAGCATCGAAACCTACTGGCGCAACGTGATTGACTCGATTGGACGCACAGAGCGAGTGTTGCGCGAGGTGCCAGGACTCAAGTTGACCATGGATCCGTGCAACTACCTCCGCAGAGAGGACCTGCCGCGCATGGACGCGATGCTCGCGGAGATGTTCCGCGTGCTGGGCAAAAAGATCGTGCTGGCCCACGCGAAGGATGTGAAGGCGTCCGCCGAGGGCACGGACTTGCCCGCGGCGGGCACGGGCGTGTTGAATTACCCTCTCTACCTGCGGCTGCTGGCAGGTCTGAACCGGGAGCTGTACCTCGTCATCGAGCACCTCACCCTGCCCGACGTGCCCCGCGCCCGGGACTACGTGCTCAGCCAGTTTGAGAAGATATAGTGCTTGATTGCACAAATAAGCGATACATAGCCCGCCGCGTGCCCCCACGCGGCGATATCGCTAATCTCTGGAATCAAGCACTAGCACCGTTTGGGAGGGCGAGCGTCCCCGCGAGCCCAAACTTCTCAGGAAGCCTGCAGGAATCAGGGCTTGCGCGGACGCTCGCCCTCCCGGCAGGCGCTATTTACGGTCCGGCGAAAAGAGACGCGCCAGCACCAGGGCCATTTCCATCGCCTGCTCGTAATTGAGGCGCGGGTCCAACGTCGAACGGTAGTCGCGGCTCAAGTCAGCCTCTGTCACCCCGCTGGCGCCGCCGATGCATTCCGTGACATTGTCCCCGGTCAGCTCGAAATGCACGCCGCCGAGATGCGTGCCGCAATCCTTGAGCACGCGGCAGGAGGTCTCCAGTTCGAGGAGGATCTTCTCGAAGCGGCGGGTCTTGATGCCGTCCTTGGTCGTCTCGGTGTTGCCGTGCATAGGGTCGCAACACCAAAGCACCTGCAGACCCCGGCGCTGGATGGCTTCCACCAGCGGCGGCAGGGACTTCGCCACCCGGTCGGCGCCGAAGCGGTGGATGAACGTGAGGCGGCCCGGCTCGTTCTGCGAGTTGAGCGCTTCGGCCAGCGCCACCGCCTGGTCGGGCGTGACCGAGGGGCCAACCTTCACGCCGATCGGGTTGGCGATGCCGCGGAAATACTCGACATGCGCGCCGTCCAGCGCGCGGGTTCGGTCGCCGATCCAGGGGAAATGCGTGGAGAGGTTGTACCAGCCGGTGCGATGCGGGACCTGGCGGGTTTGGGCCTGCTCGTAATAGAGGTGCAGGCCCTCGTGGCTGGTAAAGAAATCCACCCGGTTGATGTCCGCCAGCACGGTCCCCGTGAGCGTTTCAATGAAGCGCAGCGAGTCGCCGATCATCTGCACCATGCGCATGTATTCAGCGGCGTGCGGCGAATTGGCCACGAAGCCCAATTCCCAATACTCGGGATGATGCAGGTCGGCGAAGCCGCCTTCGATCAGCGAGCGGATGAAATTGATGGTGAGGCCGGAACGTTCGTAGGCGCGCAGCAGCAGGTCGGGGTTGGGCGTGCGGTCTTCGACGGTGAACCCGGCGCGGTTGATCATGTCCCCGCGGTAACTGGGCAGCGTGACGCCTTTGTGTGTTTCGGTGTCCACCGAGCGGGGTTTGGCGTACTGACCGGCAAAACGGCCAATGCGGGTCACGCGTTTCTTGCCGCCCTGGACCAGCACCAGGCTCATCTGCAGGAGAATCTTCAGCTTGCTGGCGATGGCGGCGGATTCGCAGTCCTCGAAGCTCTCCGCGCAGTCGCCGCCCTGGAGCAGGAAGCGTTCGCCGCGGGTGGCCTGGGCCAGTTGCTGTTTGAGGTTCTCGATTTCCCAACTGGTGACCAGGGGCGGCAGGCGGCCCAACTGGGTCAGGGCGCGTTGCAGCGCCGCCGGGTCCGGATAGACCGGTTGCTGGGCGGCGGGCCGACGCTGCCATGAGGTCGGCGACCACTCGCCGCCGGGCGAGGCCTTGCTGGCTGTAGCTGGCATACTTGTTCGAGCGCTAGAGTCGGGCATTCAGGCAAGAATGTAAAGCAAGGCGGCGCAGGCAAAGCTGCGAAACGAGTTGGGCGTCGCGCGCCGGGTCGAGCCCTGAGCCAGGAATCGTGGCGCGCCGGTCCCGCCCTCTCATAAAGTGCCGCCTTGTCCGGTTGTCCGTGCGGACTACAACGCGGCTGGCCTGGAAGGCCGGGCTGTGGCACCCTTCCGGCACAGATGAAGCTATTACCCCGGCTCGCAAAGACCTTGATTGGTTTGCTGGCAGCGTGTCTGCTGGTGGTCGTCATGTTTCGCTGGTTTGAACACAGCCAGGTTTATCACCCGAACCGGGTGCTGACCGCCACCGGCGCCGAACTGGGCCGGCCATTCGAGGATGTCCGTTTCAAGGCGGGCGACGGGGTGGAGCTTCACGGCTGGTACTTCCCGGCGAACACGAATTCAGCGCGCTCTCATCTGGCCGTTCTGTATTGCCACGGCAACGCGGGCAATATCGGCTACCGGCTCGATACTTGCGCGGCTTTGTTAGACACGGGCGTGAGTGTGTTCGCGTTTGACTATCGCGGCTACGGCCGGAGCCAGGGCCGGCCCAACGAGGAAGGGACATATCGTGACGCCCAGGCAGCTTGCCAGTGGCTGGTTGGCCGAGGGATTCGGAGCACCAATGTCGTTGCCTTCGGCGAATCGCTGGGCGGCGGCGTCGCGGCGGAGCTGGCGGTTCGCGAGCCGCTGGGCGGGCTGGTGCTGCAAAGCACGTTTACCTGCATTCAGGATATCGGCGCCGAGTTTTTTCCATGGCTGCCCGTGCGCTGGCTCAGCACCATTCGATACGATACGCGCGCCAAACTGCAACGACTGCATCTGCCGGTGCTCGTCATGCACAGCCCCGCCGATGAACTGGTCGGGTTCCACCACGCCAAAGCAAACTTCGCCGCCGCCAATCAACCCAAGCTCTTCTGCGAACTCCGCGGCGATCACAATAACCCGCTGACCGACAGACAGCAGTTCGTCGCCGGCGTCGAGGAGTTGCTGCGGCTGATCGAGAGCGGCGCGCAAGGCCGCTGAGCTGAGGGGCGGGATTTCAGGCCGCGCCCGCCCGGACGCCGGGGGAAGGGAGCGCCGCAAAAGATCACTTGATTCCAGCGGGCAAAACCGGCCAACTGTGACGCGTGTTCACAGCATGACATCACATCTCTTATCCTCACTGGGCCGTCGCACGAAAGAGCCTCCTATTTCATGGCTGATGGCCACCGCGCTGGCCCGGCCGCAACTTGTTTCGCTGGCCGCCGGTTTTACAGACAATGAATCGTTGCCTCTGGGCGAGGTGCGCCGGCTGCTGCGCCAAATTCTGGGCTCGCCCCAAAGCGGCCGGGCGGCCCTGCAATACGGCACGACCGCGGGCGACCCGGCCCTGCGGCGGTTGACCAGCCAGCACCTGCACGCGCTGGACGGGCAGCCGGCGGCGCGCCGGGCCTATTCTCCGGACCGGCTGATCATCACCAATGGCTCGCAGCAGATGCTCTACATGGTCACCGAGGCGCTGTGCGACCCCGGAGATATTGTGCTGGTGGAAGACCCCAGCTACTTCGTGTACCTGGGCATCCTGCAAAGCCACGGGGTCCGGGCGCGTGGCATTCGCATGGATAAGGACGGTTTGGATTTGGCGCGCCTGGAGGCTGTCCTGGGCAGCCTCAAGCGCAGCGGCGAATTGCGCCGCGTGAAGATGCTCTACCTGGTGAGCTACTATCAAAACCCGACCGGCCGCACCACCAGTTGCGCGAAGAAGGCGGCCGCGCTCAAGCTGCTGCGGCAGTTCGAGCGGTCGGCGGGGCACCCCATCTACCTTCTCGAAGACGCGGCCTACCGCGAGTTGCGGTTCGGGGGAGAAGACGTCAAATCCGCGCTGGCCCTTCCGGGCGCCTGCGAGCGGGTCATCTACGCCGGCACCTACAGCAAACCTTTCTCGACCGGCGCGCGCGTCGGCTTCGGCCTGCTGCCGGAACCGGCCCTGAGCGCCGTGCTGCGCATCAAAGGCAACCACGACTTCGGCTCGTCCAACCTGCTGCAACAGTTGCTCGCTCGCGCGCTGGCCTCCGGTCTCTACAAGAAGCACCTGGCGGTCCTGCGCCGGCGCTACGCCCGCAAGGCCTGCTTGATGCGAGACGCCATCAAGCGGCATTTCCCCGCCGAGGTGGAATGGTGGGAGCCGGCCGGCGGGCTGTATTTCTGGGCGCGGCTGCCGTCGCGTCTCAAATCGGGCATGTCCTCGAAGGTGTTTCAGGCGGCGTTGAAGAACAACGTGTTCTACGTGCCGGGCGAACTCTGTTACGCCGATGATCCGACCCGCCGCAAGCCGAATCACGAAATGCGGCTCAGCTTCGGCGGCGCCACGGAGGCCAACGTGCGCAAGGGCATCGCGCGCCTCGGCGCGGTGTTCCGCAATTGCCTGCCCAGCTAGCTTGGCGCAATTGCGCAGCAAGGGCGAAACGGGAACCGCGAAAGACGGAGCATTGCGCCGCCGGCAGAGCGATTAACGCCTTCGGCGGGGGCAACTTATCCCCGCCCGGTCTAGCCCGGGGGCCAACCCATCGGGCGGCCACCGAGGATGTGGCAGTGCAAGTGGGGCACAGCCTCGCCGGCATTGGGGCCGTTGTTGAACACCAGTCGAAACCCGGATTTCGTCAGCCCCAGCTTGCTTGCCACCTCGGCGGCTTTCAGCAGGAGATGTCCGAGCACTTGCTGGTCTTCCGGTCCGGCCTCGGCGATGCGCGGGATCGGTTTTCTGGGGACGATCAGGACATGCACCGGGGCTTGCGGCCGGATATCCTGAAATGCCACCACATGGTCGTCCTCATAAAGGATCGCGCCCGGGATTTCGCGCGCGATGATCTTCTCGAACAGCGTCTTGCCCATGCAGTGCGGCCGGCTTACTCCACCAACAATGCAAAGTCCACCGGCCCGGGTTCGGCGCTGAGGCATTCTCGCAGGAAGGCCACAATCTCCCCCTCCAGGGTTTGGCAGCGCGGGCTCCAGCGCCGCGTGCCAGCGAGGTGCTTCACGCAGCCCCGCAGCCCGCGAAACCGCAGCATTCTCGGCCCTTGTCGCAAGTGCCGCTGCAGTTCGGTCCGCAGGCGAGGAAAGAAGACCAGCTCGCGGCCCTGGCCGGATTCCTGAGCCAGCCGGTATAAATCCGACTCCAGCACCCGCGCACCGGATTGGGGAGTCAGGGGAGACTGCGCAGTGGCCGCGAAGCCGCGCAGCACTTTCTCCAGCGCCCCGGCGAACTCGCCGACCGAGACGCTTTGGCGCCCCAACTCATGCTTGAAGTAATGGAAAACGGCCTTGGTGGCATTGCTGACGAACTCCGGGTCGAACAACCCGCCCGTGTCCTGTGCCAACTCCACTTCCACCATGTCGGCCGAGTAGGGAATGCTCTCGCCGTTGGGCAATTCAAAGAGCAGGCAATTCGAAGCAAGCGCGATCACGGCCTGCCCTCCAGTTTATTCACCTCGTGCACGAAATCAGTCGCCTCCTGGAAGCGGCGATAGACGCTGGCAAAGCGCACATACGCCACATCATCAGTCGCGCGCAGGCCGTCCATGACCAGTTTCCCGATCACTTCAGCCGGGACCTCGCGTTCATACTTGTCGGTGACTTCATTGACAATCTTCTCGACCAGGTCTTCGATAACCTTCGGGCTAATCGGACGTTTCTGACAAGCCTTCTTGAGGCCGGACAGCAGTTTGTCCTTGGAAAACTCCTCACGACGGCCATCGCGCTTGAGCACCATCAGGCCGGCTTGCTCGATTTCCTCGTAGGTCGTAAACCGAAAGCCGCACGCGATGCATTCGCGCCGGCGACGGATGGTGCCCCCTTCCCGCGAGGCGCGAGAATCAATCACCTTATCATCCTGGCAACCGCATTTGGGGCATCGCATATAGGTGCAGCCACTGCTAATTGTGGTGCCCATATTTAGCGCCCAAAGTATTGGGGTGTCAAGCCTTGCAGGACGAATTCATTTCTCCGAGTTAATGGAAAGTTCGTTTTGCCATGTGAGAGACATGCAGGAGCTACCCTGTGGCGTGTGTGTGGAGTGGCTTCTGGCGGGCGCATCTCAATTTCCGGCAGCGTCCCGAAGCTGGTGGGCATGCGGCAACGGCTGACGGAGCCTGGAAACCGGGCTGCGACACAGACTCCTGGTCAGGGACGCCCTCCCCGGCCCAATCCAGCCAAGCCCCGTCGGGAACCCATCCGCGCCCTTCCGCCCCGTGCCGGATCAATCGCCTGTCCGCACGGCACTTGAGCACTTTCTCCATCCCCGCGCCCCACCCTCTCGCCATGGTCCTGCCCCCGTCCCACTACCGGAGAACCTCTAACTTGAAG
>CAZHEW010000189.1:4496-6692 GCA_964531815.1 uncultured Verrucomicrobiota bacterium | reverse complement strand
ATGAAGCAGTCGGTGATCCGCACATCCTGGGAATTGCAGGGATTGATGCCGTCGTCGTTCTGCACGCGCGCGCCGCAGATCTTGACGTTGCGCACGGTCACGTTGCGGCTGTTGCGCGGGACGATGGTCCAATGGGAGGCGCCGCGGATGGTGATCCCACCCACCTCGAGGTTGGTGCCGCAAAGGGAAATCACGTGCGGGGTGGGGCCTTTGCGCCATTCCCAATCCGAGCTGTCGAGGATCCCGCGCCCGTAAATGCGAATGTTTTCCCCCTCGGCCAGAATGCCGCCTTTGACTACGGCGCCGCCGGCCAGGTAAAGCGATTGGTGGTTGGTGAGCGTGATCTTGCCGGGACGATGGATTCCCGGGCCAAAGTAGATGAGGTGCGGGCCGGCCTGGCTCGCCCGCGGGGCGTGCTCCTCAAGGGGGTTGGCAAACAGCAGCAGGGGGCCTTTCCGGCCCTCGGGCTCGACGCTCAATTTGCAGGGGCCGGGCAGCGAGAGGATGGCCGTGTTCGTGTCGGTCAGGCGGATCTTGACGTGCGGGTTCGCCGGCCGGATCACCAGATTGCCGAGCGGTCGCTCGGACCGGATGCGAACTTCGACCGCGCCGGCCACATCAAAGCCGGCGAACGAGTAGGGCCCGCCATAATCATAGTCTTTGCCCGCAAAAGGCGAATCGAGCACGCGGGCGGTGTAAACGGGCACCGCTTGCCCTTCGGCCTGAACCTCGTACTGCGTCGAGAGGGTTTCGCCCTGCGGCGCCGGGCCGGTGACCACTTGGGCGGCACTGGGCAAAGCGGCGGCGAGCAGGCTCGCCAGCGCCAACAACGGTAGTATCATGGGATCTGCTTAGATCAGATTCGCCGCGGCAGCAAGCTCCCGGTTGCGCCGGCAGGCGCAGGCCGCGCGTGGTCAGCGCGAGATTTCCGCCGTCAGCGCTTGCTATTGGGCGGAGATCAGCCTATAGCCCGTGGCGACATCAGGCGCTCAATCAGACTATGAACCACCTTGCGCATCGAACAGTTATTCAATTCCTGGCTTTCCTGGTCCCGGTCTGCCTGGGGGGCCAGGCCTCCGCCAGGACCAATGCCCCGCTCGCTGCTGCGCGTTCAGTCGTGCCGGGCGTCGTCATTGACTACAGCCCGGCCTCCTCGGGCATCTACATCGGCTCGCCCAGCCTGGCTGTTCTGACCAACGGCGATTACGTCGCATCCCACGACGAGTTTGGACCCAAGAGCACCGAACACAGCCGCGCCATGTCCCACATCTTTCAATCGCGCGACCACGGCGCCACCTGGAGAAAAGTCTCGACCATAGACGGCGCCTTTTGGTCCGCGCTGTTCGTCCATCGTGGCGCGCTTTACCTGCTCGGGCCGGATAAGCACCACGGCAATCTCCTGATCCGCCGCTCGCTGGATGGCGGCGTGACATGGACCTCTCCGACCAACAGCGCGACCGGACTGCTGCGCGGCGACGGCCAGTACCATTGCGCGCCGATGCCAGTGATCGAGCACGCCGGACGCCTCTGGCGCGCCATGGAACGCCGCGACCCGCCGATTGCCTGGGGCATCAATTACCGCGCGGGCATGTTCTCGATACCCGTGGGCGCGGACCTGCTCAACGCCACGAACTGGACATGCAGCAACTTCCTGCCCAGCGACCGCGCCTGGAATGGCGGCGACATGGGCGCCTGGCTCGAAGGCAACGCCGTCGTCACGCCCGCCGGCCAACTGGTGAACGTGCTGCGCGTGCAAACCAAGTCGCCCGATGAGAAAGCGGCCATTGTGCGCATCTCTCCAGGCGGCCAGACCGCCTCTTTCGATCCCGCCACCGACTTCATCAAATTCCCCGGCGGGGCCAAGAAGTTCACCATCCGCTTTGACCCCCAAACTAAGCGCTACTGGAGCCTGGCCAGCGTTGTCTTGGATCGCCATCGCGCCGACAATCCCGGCCGCATCCGCAACACGCTTGCCCTGACCACCTCGACCAACCTGTTGGATTGGGAGGTGCGCTGCATCCTGCTTTACCATCCCGACGTCGCCAAACACGGTTTCCAATACGTGGACTGGCTGTTCGAGGGCGAGGAGATCATCGCCGCGTGCCGCACTGCCTTTGACGACGGGCAGGGCGGGGCCCACAACAATCACGATGCCAACTACCTGACCTTCCACCGCTTCGCCAACTTCCGCCGCCT
>CAZHEW010000189.1:0-4396 GCA_964531815.1 uncultured Verrucomicrobiota bacterium | reverse complement strand
GCCGCGGCGCGCGCGTGGGACAACGGCCATGGCCCGTGGCCGACCCGGAGCGTTTCTGCCCGCATCGAGGCGGTGGAAGGCTTTGTCGCGCGCATGCTCCGGGCGCGCGAGGAGGTGGTGAAGCTGCTGATGTGGGAGGTCGGCAAGAGCTTGGACGACAGCGCCAAGGAGTTTGACCGCACCGTCGAGTATATCCAGAAGACGATCGAGGCCCTCAAGGACGCCGACCGGAACAACTCGCGGTTCAGTCTGGACGGGGGCGTCATCGCGCAGGTGCGGCGGGCTCCGCTGGGTGTCTGCCTTTCGATGGGGCCGTTCAATTACCCGCTCAACGAGATTTACACCACCCTCATTCCCGCGTTGATCATGGGCAACACCGTAGTGGTCAAGACGCCGAAGTTCGGGCGGCTGCTGCACCAGCCTTTGCTGGAAGCGTTTGCCCAGAGCTTCCCGCCGGGGGTGGTCAATTTCCTCTCGGGGGCCGGCGCGGAGATCATCGGGCCGATCATGAAAAGCGGGCGCGTGGACGCGTTGGCGTTCATCGGCTCCAGCCGCGTGGCGGACATCCTCAAGCACCAGCATCCCCGCCCGCATCGCATGCGCTCGATTCTGGGGCTGGACGCCAAGAACCCGGCGCTGATCATGGCGGACGCCGACCTGGACGTGGCGGTGGCCGAGTGTGTGTCCGGCGCGCTGAGCTTCAACGGGCAGCGCTGCACCGCGCTGAAGATCCTGTTTGCCCATGAGAGCATCGCGGAGGAGTTCCTAGCCAAACTCTGCGCGGCCGTCAACGCCCTGCCCATCGGGTTGCCCTGGGACAAGAACGTCAAGCTCACTCCGCTCCCCGAGTTCGACAAGGCCCTTTCCATGCGGGCGTATGTGGATGACGCCGTGGCCAAGGGGGCGCGGGTGGCCAACCCGGGCGGCGGCGCGGCGTCCGAAACCCTTTATCGGCCGGCGGTCGTGTATCCGGTCAGCCCCGCGGCGGAGCTTTACTCCAAGGAACAGTTCGGACCGGTGGTGCCGGTCTGTTCCTACCGCGACGAGTCGGAATTCCTGAACTTTGTCACCCAGTCAAACTTCGGGCAGCAGGCCAGCCTGTTCGGGCGCGACCACCAGCGGTTGGCCCGGCTGATTGATCCCCTGGCCAACCAGGTCTGCCGCATCAACCTCAACTGCCAGTGCCAGCGGGGACCGGATACCCTGCCGTTCACCGGGCGCAAGGATTCCGCGGAGGCCACGCTTTCCATCAGCGACGCGCTGCGCTGCTTTTCCATCCGCTCGCTGGTCGCCGCCCGGGCCAACCCGCAGAGCCGCCAAATTATCCAGCAGATCGTGGCTGGCCGCCACTCCAGCTTCCTGCACACTGACTACATCTTGTGACCGCCGGGCGGGCTGGATGATTCCTCAACGCCCGAGTTCCTCCCGGATCAGCTCCGCCGCGCGCTTGCCCGAGAGCAACATCCCGCCGAAGATGGGGCCCATCCGCGCCGAACCGAACACGCCGTTGGCCGCCATGCCCGACACGTAGAGGCCGGGATAGACCCGCCGCGTGTTTTCAACCGTCATCTTCTCGCCCATCTCTGCCCACATCGGCTTCTCGCCCATCAAGCCGCCGGTGGGGGTTTCCAGCCGAATGCCTGCCTTCTGCGCCGCCTTGGCGGTGAGCTCCGCTCCGTGGCCCGTGCCGTCCAGAACTACTTTGGCCCTCACGCTGAGCGGGTCCACATGCAGGTTGTTGAGAAGGATGGGGGTGTAGTTGATCACCACGCCGCCGATCCGCTCTCCTTTGAAGATTACATCCTCCACCGATACGCCGTTGAATACTTTCGCTCCGGCGTGCACTGCATGGTAGATCAGGCTCGCCGCCAATTCCACCGAGTCGGCCCGCGCGAACCGCTCGTCAACGCGGTTATAGCGGACGCCCAGATCATCCAGGATCGCCACTGCTTCCTGCTGGATCACCACTTCGTTGAATAGCATTGCCCCGCCCCATATGCCCCCGCCTGGCGCCAGCTTGCGATCGAAGACCGCCACGCTGTTTCCCGCCCGGGCTACGTAGCAGGCGCATAACAGGCCCGACGGTCCCGCGCCCACCACTGCCAGGTCGCAATCCAGGCAGCTATCCAGCTTGGCCGCGTAGCCCTGCACAATCGCCCTTGAGATGTCCAATTCCATTCAGTGCCTTTCCTCTATAACTTCTGCAACTTAGCACTCGTGCTTGGTTGCACAAATAACCGATACATGCTCCGCCGCGTGGGGGCACGCGGCCTACAGGGGGTTGTAGGCCGCGTGCCCCCACGCGGCGATATCGCTAATCTCTGCAATCAAGCACTAGCACACTCATCACCCGTTCACAAGCAGGCGATAGCTGGTACTGATGTGTGGTCAGGGCGTATGGCATGAAGGGGCGCGGACATTCCTGTCCGCCTCGAGCCCTGGCGGCCTTTCCACGCCTTTGTGCCGCCGCCGGGCAACGCTCGTGGGCCCCTCGGGCGGACAGGAATGTCCGCGCCCCGCCGCCGGCTTCATGCATTGATGCGTAGTCCAGGCTTCCATAAAGGGCGCCAAAGGAACCGGTCGCGGTTTGGCGCAGGCGCCGCCCGAAGGCTCAAGGCCGCGTGACCAGCAGCCGATAAAACCGCAGATCCAGGGCGGCGGCTCCAACATCCCGATGGGTCAGGTTGGTGCCCGTGCCGGGGAGCGGATTCACGGTGAGATTGGTCCAGCCCTGGAAGTTGGCGGCCCACTGCGGCTGATACTGCAGCCCGGTTTCCGAAGCCCAACTGAGCAGCATGTCCGCGCCGGCACGGCTCAGATTCAAGGTGGGGGCGGCAATCGGCGGCAAGGGCGTGACATTGCGCAGACCGACGTTGCAGCGTTGCGCCGCCGTGGCGGGTATAGTGAACGTCCCCCACACGCTGCTCTCACCGGCTCCCAGCGTAATCGCGCGGTTGATCCAGTAATCCAGGGGGATGGTCAGGGCCAGGGTGGTGGCGGTGGTGTTCGAGAGCACGACCTGAACCGTGGAACCGAGGGAGATGGCCCCGATGGGAATGGCGAAGCTGCCGACGTCCGATGAAACATCGTAGTGACTGGTGGGTGTGCCGCCCACGAGCAGGCGAATGGCAACCCCTGAGACCGCTTCGGCCCCGTCGTAAGCGCCGTTGGTATCTGCATCGAGGAACAGGGTGTCCGTAAAGAAATGATTGGGTCC
Source organism: uncultured Verrucomicrobiota bacterium (assembly GCA_964531815.1). Taxonomy (GTDB): domain Bacteria; phylum Verrucomicrobiota; class Verrucomicrobiia; order Limisphaerales; family UBA8199; genus UBA8199. Next base: position 1,179 of record CAZHEW010000189.1, on the reverse strand, counting down.
CGATCTGCCCAGGTCCATGGTGTAATACCGGCGGTAGTCTGACGCGCTCCAATAGTAATACCCGTTTCCGATCTCCCGCAGAGTGGTGTTGTACATATTCAGCCGATGCCCCTCGCTGTTCCACCAGCCCACATAGACCGCCTCCGCGCTGGTATAGCCGGCGCTGATGTTCTCGCCGGCGGAAGTCCAAGCGTAACCTTCCGCCGTCATGCGATCCCACGGATTGGGTTGCGTGACCGGGTCATAATACGCGCTCCCCGTGACCGTGGCGTGCTGGAAGGTATTGTTCCTGGCCATGTCCTCGCTGTGATGCCGGGCAGCCAGCGTCAGGCTCTGGTTGGGAGCCAGAGGACCGGCGGTGGCCGCGACATCCGTGTGGTTGGTGCCGCGGTATCGGTTTTCACTGGCGCTGTCAAAGCGCCCGCGGTTGACGTGCCAGCGGATCTCCTCTTCCAGGCCCGTCGGAACGCCATCGGCGGTGTATTCGGTCTGGGCTACAGCCGACGCCGCACCTCCAAAAGCCAAGGTCCATGACATCAGAACAGCCCACTGTTGTATGCTGCATCTCATGATGTCCGGACAAATAGCATGAATCCCGGCAGCCGCGCAACCGGGATTCTGAGCCCAGGCGATACTCGTGTGCGGTCTCAGAATTCCCTGCGCGCTTGCGAACCAAAGCGGCAGAGGGCACCGAGCATTATCTGCACTCGAGACAGAGAATCCGTGAAGGAAGGAATCCGATCATTAGGCCCAGGGTTGCGAGGGATGAGCTGGACCCTTCCACCCCCGCGGACAAAGCCGCCGCCGCCCACCTCGCCGAGAAAGCCTGCCAAAGCTGAATCTTCGACAACGAGCCCGAATGGGAGGAATACCGGTGTTTGGGAGGGCGAGCGTCCCCGCGAGCCCTGGTTGTTCGAGAGAAATCCAAGGAAGTTTGGGCTCGCGGGGACGCTCGCTCCCGCCACCTTGGCTTTTTGCGGCAATGCTTCCTTGCTGCCGCCGGAGTGCCTTGCCCCGCCGTGAGGGTTAGATGATGTTGACGCCTTTCAGGCCGAAGTGCTGGGCGGCGGCCAGCAAGCGCGCGTCGTTCGAGTACACTTCTTTGAGGCCGTGCTCGCTGGCGCTCGCCAGGTGGATGGCATCGGCGGCGCGCAACTGAATCGTGGCGGGTAGAACTGC
>CAZHEW010000188.1:0-6695 GCA_964531815.1 uncultured Verrucomicrobiota bacterium | reverse complement strand
CCTGAAGAGACCCTTGCCTCGCTATCTGCCCCAAAGCCTGATGGGCCAAGCTGTCGGTTATGACCTCAACCAATGGCCGTTGCTGGCAGGCTTCCTGGAATACGGGGAAGTGGAGTCAGGTCGTCACCGGGTCGCAACACCTGTGGACACGCCCGTCCTCTGTTGGCAGTACGCCATGCTCCTGCGACCGACAACCGATTCTCCCTCATCCGCGCCACGCTGAGTACGCGCCGCCCGGAGGAGTAAGTTCTTATCAATCTATCGCTGCAGCGGGTCGAGCTTCACGCAGTCCAGGCCGAACATGTAGAACTTGATGGCCTTGTCGTTCGCTCCCACGATTTCGATCGTCAGCTTATGATCGCCGGCGCTCAAGTGCTGTTCACCCATGGCTGCCAACCCTGTGGGGATTACCGACGGGTGGTAGAGATCAATAGGGCCGCCGAGCTTCTGTCCGTCGAGATAGAGTTGCACGATGCCGTAGTCCGGCGCCTTGGTCAGTTGCATGCCCAGCCGATATTTCCCAGTGTTTTTCACCGGCAAGGCCAGGTCCAGCTTGTCGCCAGGTTTGCTCTCGATCCACCACAGGTGGGCGTCGTTGCTCCATTGGCCCGGAAACCCGGTCAAGTCCTGCTCCTGCGGGTTGCCGCCGGTCTTGCTGAGGATTTTCAGCTTCTCGCCCTCGATCGCGCCTTTGATCTTGAAGCTCTCGACTGGTGTCCAGTAGCAGACGCGTTCGCCCAACGGCGCGGGGCGGTAAGGGTCATTGCCGCCCCTGGCCGCATACCAGTAGGCCACGCCCGCATACAGTGTCGGGCGCTGGTTGGGGTAATACTTTTCGAGGCAGCCTTCGAACGATTTCTGGAAGGGCACCTCGTCGCTGATGTGCCACCGGTTTACCGACACGTGGCCCCGGTTGTTCCCGCCGTTGTGGGTCTGGTTGTGATAAGCGTTCTGGAACAACTGCGGGCAGCACCAGGCGTAGCCGAAATAATCCTCCGAACCTGTGCCGATGGTGGAGGGGAACTTCTCGCCATCCAGGAAGAACTTCTCGTCGCCCTCGCCCCACCAGCCGCCGCGCGGATTCCAAATGTGCAGCATCACGCCGACGAACCGGCCCGCGCCCTCCGTCTTCAGGAACGGCCAGTCAATCGCGCGTTCGGCTTCGCGGGGCAGCAGCGCGTCCCGATGCCACTTAGCGTGAAAGCGCCCCAGTCGCGCGATCGGCTGCGACAGCGGCGCGTGGACCACCTCGAAGTTCACACTGCGTGGCGCTTTGCCATCGTTGACCAGCTCGACCTGGGCGTCCTTCTCGAACGGCATATACCAGTTACAATACCACCACCCATCCTCACCCACGCCCAGCGGGAGGGAACGGTAGTGGTTAACTCCGGGAGCCGTGCCGAAGAAATCGCCCAGCGGCGTCCACACGCTGGGCGTCGCCTCACCATCCCACTTGATCTGCAAGGCCAGTTCGCGCAGCACATCCTGGTCGGCTGGCGAGGGTGGTAGGTCGAGCTTCACGCGAATGCCGGTGATGGCCCGCGGGCCTTTCAGCCTCGTCACCGCGGTGGTTCTGCCGGCCGGGGCGCTCACCACGTTCCGCCACAGTTCTTGATCGGCGTGCTGTTTGCCGGCACCGAAACCGCACTGACTCAGGACCGCATTTGCCTGGTCCAGCGCCGCGAGGTCGGGCGCCGGCAAATCCCGTTTGAAGGTGGGCACGCTCGTTCCCTTGGGGAAGGTGCTGTGTGTCAAATGATAGTAGGCGCCCCAGCCGGCATCGGCGACGATCCGGCAGGATTTCTGGAAGGGGATGGGGGTGTAATTGTTCCAGCCCAGGCCCACGGTGTGCACGAGCGCGGATCGTGTGAAGGGCGCGTGCTTGCGGTCGAAGTAGCCGACGAAGGGCAAATCCACCGTCGGTTCGCTCGCGCCATCCAGGTAGATGCGCACGTGCCCGTCTTTGGGGGCGGCGGACCAGATGCGCCAGATGCAGCCCGGGCCTTCCATCTCGGCGAAAACGAGCTTGCCGTCCTGCTTGCGGATGATGCCGTCGTTGTCGCCGTTGGCGTCCCAATCCACGTATTTGCCGGTGGGGGCGTCGTAGCGGCTCCTGCGGTCGTAGCTGGAGGATTGGACGCATTGTTCGCCCGGCGCGGGCAGGGTGGCCAGGCGCTCCAGGTCGGTCAGGCGTTTCACCAGGTCAACATACGGTAACTCTTGCTCCACCGCGAAAAGCGGCAGGCAGACGGGTATGGCCAACAGGCAGGCAAGGAGATTCTTCATGGCATGAGTAACGGTTGTGTTTAGCTGGCTGACTTAGTGCCCACCGGCGCCGCCCACGCTGTGCAACGACTCGGCCCGGCTGAGCCTGGGCCAGCCATAACCGTAGAGGGCGATGAAGGCGAAGCAAAACAGCGGCACGATGAACCCGCGCGACATGTCGTAGTGGTCGGCAACAGAGCCCATGACCTTCGGCAGCAGGGCTCCGCCGACAATGCCCATTACAATATAGGCGGAGGCGCCTTTGGCCCGTGTGCCGAGGCCGAAGATGCCGAGGGCAAAGATGGTGGGGAACATGATGGACATGAAGAAGTAGCTCAGGAACACGCAGAGCACCGAGAGCCAGCCCAGCTTCAGAAAGATGAGCAGGCACATGACCACGTTGAGCAGGGCGTATAGGCCAACGATCTTGTGCGCCGAGACCCGGCGCAGGAGCGCGGCGCCGCTGACGCGGCCGAGCAGGAAGCACACGAAGCCCACGGAGGCCAGGGTGGCGGCAAACTGGTTGGTCACGCCGATGACGCCGTCGCGAAAGTGCAGTTGTCCGGGATACGCGTCGGCGAGCAGCAGCCGGTTGAGGCGCGCCTCGTTGCGGTTGTTGGGGGCCTGGGCCAGCAGTTGGCGGGTGGCGTCCTGCAAGGCAACGCCGCCGAAACGCTCGGGACTATAAATGCTTTCCTTGAGGATGAGACTGTTGAGGTCCTGCATAAGCGCGACCCGGGCGGCGGTGTCGCTGGAGAGTCCTCGCTTGTAGTGCGCCAGGACTTCCACCGTTTTTGGGGAGAGCCTGGAGGCGAGGAAGGCGGAGAGAGTATCTGGCGGGTCATGGAGTTTGGCGGCCAGGGCGGAGACGTCCCGGAAGTCCGAGCCGGCAAAGGCGGTTCTGACCTCGACCCATTTGCGGGTCTTGCCAGTCAGCCAGGAAGAGGGCAGGGAGGGCGGTTCGGAGGTAACGTAGTTAATCAGGAAGCTGAAGATGCCAGCCTGGGCGGCAACGTAGAGGAACTGGGCCAGGGTGGCGCCCGAGAAATGCTCGTGCGCCCAGATGCTGTGGTGGGAAAGGCGCTTCGTGGCGCCAAAGAGCCAAATGCCCACGGCCACAAACGCAACGCAACCGGCCACGGCCAGCGTGATGAATAACGCCGTCTCCGCCGTGATGGCCATCCTGGCGGGGTGAGGCAGGGCCGATGCGAAGCTCACCAAGTGCGGGCCGAGGCCGAGCGAGCCGAGCGCCAGCCAGGCGATCATCCCAAACACGCCGAACAGTGCGGCGATATTCCCCATCAGCAGGCAGTAACTGAGCCCCCGGTTCACCTTCCGGATCGCCGGCGCCGCAGCTTCAACCTTGTTGCCGTTCTTGCCCTCGATGTTGTAATCATCCTCCGCCTTAACGTCGGGCACAGGCGCGAAGAAGAAGATGACGGCGAGGATCAGGACGGCCACCGCCACGCCCGCGTAAGGGATCCAAAGCGTCTCGGCCCCCGTGCTCCGTCCAGAGGCGTCCTTGGCATAGAAGAACAGGCCGCCCGCGATGGGGCCAAAGATCCAGCCGACGCCGTTGCACGATTGGGCCGCATTGATGCGCGTGGCGGCATAGCGGGGCGGCCCGAGCACCGTGGTGTAGGGATTAGCCACCGTTTCCAGGAACGTCAAGCCGGAGGCCACGACGCATACGCCGAGCAGGAAAGCCCAGAAAGCCGCGATCTTTGTGGCCGGGATAAACCAGAGGCCGCCCACCGCCACCAGCAGCAGGCCGGCGATGATGCCGCCCTTGTAGCCCAGCCGCGTTGCCAGCCAGCCCGCCGGGATGGACATCAGAAAGTAGCCCATCCAGTGCGCGAACTGCACCCAGGCGGATTGGGACAGGCTCAAGTGCAACTCCTTCTGGAAGTGCTTGTCCATGACGTCAATCATGCCGTTGCAGAAGCCCCAGAGGAGAAAGAGGGAGCTGACGAGGCAGAACGTGAAGAAGACGTTCCGGCCGTCCGACAGGACGAACATGCTTTGCTGGTTGGTTTTCATTAAGAGGGCGTGGTCAGGTGAAAGTTGGAGAGGGCGAGCGTCCCCGCGAGCCCTGGCCGAGGGTGTTCGCGGAGGTTAGGGCTCGCGGGGACGCTCGCCCTCCCGTTGGTTATTTGGTCTTGAGCGCGCCTTTGATGTCGGCGAGGGAGACGCCCAGGGTGGCGCGAGCGATCGGATCGAGCGCGGATTCCGGTCCGCTGATGTGGATGGTGCGATGGGTGTGCGACTGACTCCGGCCCGGGGCCAGCGCGGCGGCGGGGGAGGAAGATTCCATCTCGTAGAAGGGGCCCATGGGTTTGACGCCGGGGGCGGGCGGGCCGTCGTTGTAGCAGTTGGCCGCATCGCCGCCGTAGGGATTGTCCTGCAGCTTCCAGAGCGAGTTGACGTAGTCGGTGACGCCTGCGGGGACGTCATACTGCGCGATAGTCAGGACCTTGTTATCGGCGTCGTAGCTGCCGGAAACGCCTTTGGAGCGCTTGGGATTCATGCCGATCTTGCTGCGATACTTGCCATCTGCGGAGAAGTAGATCACGTCGTTCCTGACCACCAGCCGGTCGGGGGGCACCTGTCCGAAGTAATCGGAGGTCACCGGCACGCCGAGTTCGGACTCGGGACCACCCTTGATGGGCACCACGATGGTGGTGGAGGGCGACGGGGTGAACATGCAGAGAATCCAAATCGAGAGCAGCCCGGTGTCCTTTTGCCACGCCTGTTTGCCGGCGTTGGTGATCCTGTTCTCAGACTCGAACGCCACGAGGCTGACATTTGCGGCCGGCTTCACGCCCAGCTTGTGCCAGGCCGCCTTCTTGGCCAGCAGCCGGACTTCGCGCTTGACCGCCACCTCGAACCGGGTCCCGGAATAGTTCGTCAGGCTGAACTTCGAAGAGAATGCGGCCTTGTCCCGGGATTGGGCGTCCACTTTGAACGGCAGCGTGTCAAAGGCGGCGGGTGTGAACCAATCCTCGAACTCGAACTTCTTGCCCTTGGCGAAGAAGATCGAGAACTGCCCGCCCTCCGGTCCCATCCAGAAGCGGTCCTCGCCGCCGAACGCATTCATGTGGGGAAGGATTTTGCCCGAGGCAATCAGCTCGCGGTTGATCCAGCCGAAGCTGAGGCCGGCATCGGCGCCGGCGGTGCTGGTCATGACGCGGCCCTGCCAGGTGGGCGCGACGGCGATTTTGGCGAGGCCTTTCCCGTCGCTCAGGAGGATTAGATCCGTGTGCCGCTTCAGAAACGCCGCGTCGCCACCAAAACTGGCGGCGTCAGCAAGGTGGGGGACATATCCGGTTATGGTCATAACAACAATCGTAGCACGAGTCAGATTGCGTAACATGAACGGAAGGGTAGGTGTTGGTACGCCGCGATGTCAAGCAAGGAAGCGCGCCGGCTTGGGCTGTAACTCGCAGGTTTCTGGCTGCTCGAATGGGGCTCAGCGCCCCGTTGTTCAAGGGACGACTTGTTCGTGCCACTCGTCGGCGCCGCGGAACCACTTCCAGAGATACAGCTTCCTGGGAATCCACTCGGCGTGGCCATCGCAGAAGACCACATTGCCGCCGGCGGTGCCGTGGTTATCCCCGGCGTCCGGGTAATCCTCATTCTTGCGGGAGGGGTCTGTGCTCAATCGGTCGTCGGCGTCGTAGATGATCCAAAGGTCTGAGGGACCGCCGCTCTGGCCCTGGAAGTTGTATTGCGGGTGTCCGCCTGCGGTATTGTTGAGACGGTAGGTGTGGCTCGTCACCGAGGATTGGGTCTTGCGGATCATGGCTCCGCCGGCGCCGTAGGCTTGTCGCGCGTTGATCCAGCCGGCGACTTCGTAACTGTGCCCGACGGTGCCCGCTTTGCCGGCGGCGTTGTTGACCAGATCGGGCAGGTATCGGGTGCCCCCGTGCAGACGCTCCTGGTAGGGGTTTACCCCGGTATCATTGGGTGTAAAGGGATCGGCCGTACTCGGCGTGACCTCACGCGCGTTGGTGAAGCGAATACCATTCTTCGTCGTTGGGCAAATAAACGATCTGATGGTGGAAAGGTGTTGAGGAAACAACCAGTTCAGGTCGTCATCCGTCCAGTTGGCGGTGCCGCTCAGCGCGCGTTTGTTGTCTTCATCGGCGTACATCTGGCTGCCAAGGCCCATTTGTTTTCCGTTGTTCAGGCAGGCGGTGCGTCTGGCCCGATCCTGGGCCTTGGCCAGCGCAGGCAGAAGCAGCGCGGCCAGAATGGCTATGATGGCAATGACGACCAGCAGTTCGATCAAGGTAAACCCTGAAGGCGCCTCACGGCCTCCCTTTACGCCACAAGATTTCATACAATCCATGGTGATAATGATTGGATAGCTGCTGGCTTAATAGATACCACTCCGCCGGGAGAATCGCAACCAGCCATTGCGCCTGCGA
>CAZHEW010000187.1:0-6704 GCA_964531815.1 uncultured Verrucomicrobiota bacterium | reverse complement strand
GCGCGCAGTGCGGCGACCAATTTGCGGGGGAGGTTCTCGTCCAGCAGTATCCTCACGCGGCTTGCAGTTCCTTGCGTTGCGCCAATTCGCGCAGCACGCCGCGCACCGACTCCGCGGTCAAGCTCGGATAAGCATCCACGATCTCGGCGACGGGCATGCCGGCGGCAAGCTTGCTCCCTTCCTGGTTGCGACGCGTTGCAGCAGGGAAGCGACGCGCGCAGGCGCCCCCAGGCACAGACGACTCGCGGCGCCCACAGCGCAGGCACGGGGACGAGCCAGAGCTTGTCACCGAACGGCGCGATTTGGTCGCCCAGATAAAGCACCACTCCGGCGCGGAATGCTGGCGCGGGATTGCTTGCCGAGTTTATCCCTTTTCTGGCGAAATGCCGGATTGCAGCGCTGGCTGACTGCGGTTAGCATAATTTGTTATGAGCAGAGACACCTTGATCGCCAAATATGAGACTTTGCCCGTGGTGGCGCAAAAGCAGGTGGAGACGTTCATCGAGTTTTTGTCGCAGAGGACGCCGGCAAAGCCGGTGCGCGCCACGAAGCGCCGGTTCAAATTCGATTGGGCGGGCGGGTTGGCGGATTTGAAGCGCCAGTTTACCGCCGTCGAGTTGCAGCACCATCTCAACGAGCTGCGATGAACTATCTGGTGGATACTAACATCTTCCTGGAAATCCTGCTGGGGCAGGCGGGACGGAAGAAGTGCGAGGCATTTTTGCAGGGCGAGAAGGGCGCGGCGTGGATTTCCGACTTCACGCTTCATTCGATTGGCGTGCTGTTGTTCCGCCAGAAGAGGCCGGATGTATTTGACCGGTTTGCAGCGGACGCGCTGCCGCAGTTTACCATTCTTTCTTTGAGTGACACCGGTTATCGCCAGCTTGCCGGGGCGAACACCCGGCACAACCTCGACTTCGATGACGCCTACCAATTCGCGGTAGCGCGGGAAAACAAGCTAGCCATCGCCACGCAGGACAAGGACTTTCAACGCGTTCGGAACGTGGTAAGTGTTCGTCTGCTGTAAACCTGGTCACCCAGATAGAGCAGCACTCCGGCGCGGATCATGAAGCTGGTTACTACGGCCTGGAGCGCGCGTGAGCGTGTGGGGGCAGGACAAAGTTTCTCCACTATTGCTCCCTTCCTGGTTACGACGCGTTGCAGCAGGGAAGCGACGCGCGGTGGAACCTGTGAGCGTGCTTCCGAACAGGCACCTACCCGGGCGCATTGGCGCGCAGCTTCGCGATAATGCCGGGCAGGTGTTTGAGCACGTAATCCACTTCCGCTCCGGTGTTGTAGATGCCCAGACTGAAGCGGATGCTGCTTCGGGCGCGTGCGGCGCTGCAACCCATCGCGGTCAGCACGTGCGAGGGATCCAGCGAACCGGTGGTGCACGCCGAACCGCTCGACGCGCAAATGCCAGCCTGGTCCAGGAGCATCAGAATGCCTTCCGCCTCGACCCCCGCGAAGGCGATGTTGCTGGTGTTGGGCAGGCGCGGCTCCCGCGCGCCGTTGCGCGCTGTGCCGGGAATGCTGTTGAGAATGCCTTCCTCCAACTGGTCGCGCAGCGCGCGAACGCGAGTGGTTGCCTGCTGAAGGTTTTTCAGCGCCAACTCCGCCGCCCGGCCGAAGGCGACGATGTTGGCGACGTTCTCGGTGCCGCCGCGCCGGCCGCGCTCCTGCCCGCCGCCGACGATGTAGGGCTGGTATTTGACGCGGCGTTTGAGGTAAAGCAGCCCGATGCCTTTGGGCGCATGCAGCTTGTGCGCGGACAGGGAAAGGCAATCTGGGGCGATCTCCCGCACGTCAACCGTCAGCTTGCCGGCGGCCTGCACGGCATCGGTGTGGAACAGGACGCCTTTGCTGCGGCAGATAGCGGCGATCTCCCGGACGGGGAACAGTATCCCGGTCTCGTTGTTGGCCCACATGACGGAGACGATGGCCGTGTCGGGGCGGATGGATTGCTCGAGCAGGCGCAGGTCGAGAGCACCTTCCGGGCTGACCGGCAGGAAGGTGACGGCATAACCCTGTTTCTGGAAAAGCTGGCAGAACTTGATGTTGGCCGAATGCTCGACGGCGGTGGTCAGGACGTGGCGTTTGCCGGGTTGCGTCGCCAGGGCGCTGTGGATGGCCGAGTTGTTGCTTTCGGTGCCGCAACTGGTGAAGACGATCTCGCGCGGCTCGGCGTGGATGAGCGCCGCGATCTTCGTCCGCGCGTCCTCCAAGTGGCTGGCGAGCTGGCGCCCAAAGGCGTAGCTGCTGGAGGGATTGCCCCAATGCTCGCGCAGGAAGGGCAGCATCGCCTCCACCACTTCGGGCGCGACCTGCGTCGTCGCGTTGTTGTCAAAGTAACAGATGGCCGGGCTGTTCATAGCGGTAGTGCCGATCGGGGCCAATGTATCGGCTTGCGGGCAAACTTGGAAGCCGAACCGGCGGAGACCCGGCGGCAGGCTCGATGCCGGTGAAAGAAGCGCGGTTCCTGGCCTCTTTTGCCGGGGACAGCCTTGTCCCCACAATTGGTGACATGACGGAATACAGCGTTCTGGTATGTTGATAGCGTCAGTGATGCAAAAGCGCAGTAGTCAGACCGTGTGTAACTGACAGGCGTAAATCTGCGGCGCCGCATCAAAGAAAGATTTAAAGTTGTTCTCGGTGTAGATTGTGGCAGAAAGGCCGGAAGCCAATTCCGGCTTTTTTGTTGTACTCGCGGCTTGGGGAATGGAGGTTTCCCGCGAGGCCTGCTATCCGGGCGCTTGCTGAAATCGGGAGCCGGGGATGCTTTCGCCAGGGCGCGACGGGAATTCCCTCAGCCGGCCTTGCCGTCCGCCTTGGGAGGACGTTCGGCGCGGCGCATCGAGCGCAGGATGTTCAGGCCGAAACGTTCGTCGGGCGACAGCACCCGGCCATGGGCCTTGAGTTCCCGCAACGCGGCGAGGGTCATGCAAAAGTCCACCGCGCTCAAGGGGCGGCCCCGCACAACGCGCTTGTGCCAGCGCTTGGCCTCGGTCACTTCCTCGACTTGCTCGTCTCCGCCCGGGAAGAATGAAATCAGCCAATCGTCCTGCCGGACGTAGCCGTCGGCCTCTGTCTTGGGCTCGAACCACGGGTCGCAGAGGAGCAGGCAGATGGAGCGGCCGGCGTTGGCGCCGAGGCGATAGAACACGAGCCGAGCATCCGTTTCGGCGAAATGGTGATAAGTTTCCTTGGCGGCTTCGGCGGGCTGGGGGGTGAATTGGGTTTGGAAGCCGAGCTTGACGCGGGCGGGCGTCCCCGGGTCTTTCTCGAAGCAGAGGTTCTCCTCGAGTATCCAGAGGAGGTCGGTCGAGCGGCCGCGCTGCGTCAGAAGGGTTTTCCAGGCACCCAAAGCTTCTTCGAAGGGAGGGCGCTGATAACCACGAGCATTGTCCATAACGTCTATTAGAGGGGATAAGGCGCAAACCAGTCAACAAAAAGCGGGATGCCCTGCTCGATCTTCACGCTCGGATCGTAGCCGAGCCCGGCCCGGGCTTTGGCAATATCGGCGCAGGTGCGCGGCACATCGCCGGGCTGCGGCGGCTGGCGGTCGAGGATGGCCCGCTTGCCGAGGGCGCGTTCCAGCAGGGCAATGAGATAATCCAGCCTCACGGCCTGGGATTCGCCCAGGTTGAAGATTTCATACCCAAATTCCTTTTGCGTGCAGGCCATGATGCCGTCGAGGATGTCGCTGATGTAGGTGTAATCGCGCGCGGCCGAGCCGTCGCCGAAGACGGGGATTGGCTGGGCGGCGCGGATGAGCCGGGCGAACTTGTGAATTGCGAGGTCCGGGCGCTGGCGCGGGCCGTAAACGGTGAAGAGGCGCAACATGACCACGTCCAGCCCATAAACATGGTGATAGACGTGGCCCAGCGCTTCGCAGGCCAGCTTGCTCGCCGCGTAGGGCGAAATGGGGCGGAAGATCGGGTCGCTCTCGGCGAAGGGGACTTTGGAATTCACGCCATAGACCGACGAGGAGGAGGCGATGGTAATCTTGCGGACGCGGTTGCGCCGCGCGGCCTCAAGGAGATTGACCGTGCCCTCGACGTTGACGCGCTGGTAAAGGGCGGGGTCTTCGAGGCTGGGCCGCACCCCGGCCCGGGCGGCGAGGTGGATGATCTGGTCGAAGGCCACGCCGCCGAGCAGGTCGTCCAGCGCGGCACGGTTGGTCAAATCGCCGCGGACAAACGCGAAGCGCCCGGCCACGGCTTGCAGGTCGTCGAGATTGCGCTGCTTGAGGCGCGGGTCGTAGAAGGCGTTGAGGTCATCAAACGCCCAGACGCCATGACCGCTGCGGAGCAGTCGTTCGCAGACATGCGAGCCAATGAAGCCGGCGCCACCGGTGACCAGGAAATTCACGGCCGGATGCTGCCAGACAAGAAGGAGGGTTGTCGAGCATCACCAGCATGAGCCCGCCCTGCAGCACTTTGCGCTTTGCGCGGCGGGCCGCCGCCCGCATATTCCCCGCCAATGGCAACCGAACCTCTGCTCGAGCTTGATTTACCCGGCATCCCCAGGCTGAAGAGCGGCAAAGTGCGGGAAGTCTTCGACCTGGGCGACCGCCTGCTCTTTGTTGCTACCGACCGCATTTCTGCCTTCGATTGCATCATGCCCAATGGCATCCCTCGCAAGGGCGAGGTGCTGACCCAGCTCTCGCATTTCTGGTTTGCGCAGACCGCGGGGTTCCAGCCCAACCATTTGCTCGCCCGCGCCGACGACCCCTTGCCGCCCAGCCTCCAGCCGTACTCTGCCCAACTGGCCCGCCGCAGTATGATTGTCAGGAAGGCCAATCCACTCGCCATTGAATGCGTCGTGCGCGGCTACCTCGCCGGCTCGGGCTGGAAAGAATACCGCGAGCAGCAAACGGTCTGCGGCCTCAGGCTGCCGCCCGGCCTGAAGGAGTCTTCCGAATTGCCCGCGCCGATCTTCACTCCGGCCACCAAGGCCGACTCCGGCCATGATCTGAACATCTCGTTCGACGAGGCCGCCCGCCTGGTGGGGGCCGACCTCGCGGAGCAAGTCCGGGCCGCCAGCCTCAAGCTTTACGGCTTTGCCCGCGATTACGCGCGCCGCCGAGGCATGATTATTGCCGACACCAAGTTCGAGTTCGGCCTCTTCAACGGCCAGCTTGTCCTGATAGACGAAGTCCTGACGCCCGACTCCTCCCGCTTCTGGCCCGCCGACCGGTATCAGCCCGGCGCCAGCCAGCCCAGCTTCGACAAACAGTTCGTCCGCGACTACCTGGAAACGCTGAGTTGGGACAAGACCCCCCCCGCGCCCCCGCTCCCGCCCGAAGTCGTCGCCCGGACGCAGGCCAAGTATCTGGAGGCCTACGAACGGTTGACCGGCCACAAGCTGGCATGAACCAACTGGTCGAGGACTTTCTCCAATACGTCCGCCACGAACGCGGGCAGGCCGAGCATACCCAAAAGACCTACGCCCTGTTGCTGGGCAAATTCGTCGCCTGGGCGGAGAAACAGGGGCTGGCCGGGTGGAAGTCCGTGGAACTCTCGCATCTGATGGCATTTCTTCAGCACGAGCGCGAGCGCGCCCTCGCTCACCAGCCCAAGGACTCCCCCCGGCGCCTCAGCAGCGAGAGCATCTACCTGGAGATAGCCGCCTTGCGGGCCTTTTACCGCTTTGCCGAGAACGAAAAGCTCCTGCCGGCCAATATTGCCGAGAATCTCTCGCTGCCGCGCCGCTGGCAACGCCTGCCCAAAGCCCTCACGAGCCAGGAAATCGAGAGACTGCTCGCCCAGGAAACCCCGGAGACGCCGCAGAATCTCTGCGACCAGGCAATCCTCGAACTCGCCTACGCCTCGGGCCTGCGCCTGGCCGAACTCCGCAACCTTCGGCTCGAGCAACTCCACCTCGCCGCCGGATTCGTCACGGTCATCGGCAAAGGCAATAAGGAACGCGTGGTGCCGCTGGGAAGCAAGGCCGTCGCCGCGATGGAGCATTACCTGGCCGCCGGCCGGCCGAAGCTTGTCACGCCCCGCACTCCTGCCAGCGTGTTCCTGACCAAACGCGGCACCCCGTTTGCGCAGGTGACCATGTGGTTGCGCATCAAACGACGGGCGCGCCGGTCGGGCATCGCTCGCAACATCACCCCGCACATGCTGCGCCACAGCTTCGCCACCCATCTGCTCGACCACGGAGCCGACCTGCGGGTTATCCAGGAACTCCTCGGCCACGCCAGCATCAGCACCACCGAAATTTACACCCACGCGGCTGCGACCCGCCTGCGCGACGTTCACCGGAAATACCATCCGCGGCCGTAGCCTCCGGCCCCCTTGCTTCCCCTCTGCACAACCTGGCGCTCGCTGGAACGCCCGGATTCACGGGCAATTCTTATCAAACGGGGGCCTGTTGGCTCCTCCCCGGTGGCCGGCCTGGTTCACGGCTCGTGCCGAGGAGGGCGCGCCGCAGCGACCGCGCCCCGAGTGCGGGGCGCGGGTCGGGGCGTCAGCGGCTGACAATTTCGGGCAGCTTGAAGATCGGCAGGAACATGCAGATGACCATGCCGCCGATGACCACGCCCAGGAAAACGATCAGGATCGGCTCGATTAATGCAGTCAGGCCCGAGAGCGTCGTTTCAATCTCGTCGTCCAGGAAATCCGCAATACGTTCGAGCATATTGTCAATCTTGCCGGTTTGTTCGCCGGCGGTGACCATGCGCACGATCATGCTGG
>CAZHEW010000186.1:3532-6707 GCA_964531815.1 uncultured Verrucomicrobiota bacterium | reverse complement strand
CCATCGCCCTTGCGGAGAAGCTGGGTGCGCGCGTGGTGCACGTGAAGGAGAAAGGATATGGCAGCGCGCTGCGCGGCGGCATCGAGGCTGCTCGCGGCAAATGGATTATCATGGGCGATGCGGACGACAGCTACGACTTCTCGCAAATTGAAGGCTTCGTTCGTAAGTTTCGCGAGGACTATGACCTGGTCATGGGCTGCCGGCTGCCCAGCGGTGGCGGCACCATTCTGCCGGGAGCCATGCCGTGGAAGAATCGCTGGCTCGGCAATCCGGTTCTTTCCCTGATCGGCCGGGTGTTCTTCAGGTGCCCGGCGCGGGATTTCCATTGCGGGCTGCGCGGGTTCACCAAGGAGGCCTACCGGAAGATGGAGCTGAAGACCACCGGAATGGAGTTCGCATCGGAGATGGTCATCAAAGCAACCCTGAAATCCCTGCGCATCACGGAGGTTCCCATCACCCTGCATCCGGATGGGCGTTCACGGCCACCGCATCTGAAACCCTGGCGCGACGGGTGGCGGCACTTGCGGTTCATGCTGATCTATTCGCCAAGATGGCTGTTTCTGGTGCCGGGGCTGACGCTCGGGTTGCTGGGAGCCGCAGCGGGGACGGCATTGGCGCTTGGACCGATTCACCTCGGCAAAGTCGAGCTGAGCACAGGCACTCTGGCGGTTGCCTGCATGTCTCTGGTAATCGGCGTCCAGCTTGTCTCCTTTGCGTTCTTCACAAAAGTCTTCGCCATCGGAGAAGGGCTCCTGCCCCAGGATCCGAGATTCTCAGGCATCTTCAAAACCTTCACCCTGGAGAAAGGCATCTGCTTTGGATTGGCCATTCTGATCCTGGGCCTGGTGCTGCTCCTGCACGGGGTCTGGATTTGGAAGCAGGCCGGCTACGGTGCGCTGTCCTATGCGGACAACATGCGGCGCCTGATCCCGTCCGTAACGCTCATCATGGTTTCGATCCAAGTAATATTTTCGAGCTTCTTCATGAGCGTCCTGGGCTTGAAAACGACCTCTCGCCATCCCCCGGCCGCGTAAGACTGTTTGATTCTTCAAACCCGTGCGGGCGCCTTCCTGAACAAAGCCCAAATGGCGGATGTTCCACGAGAATGTCCCCCGCCTGACTGCCTTCGGTGCGGGTGATGCGCGCATGAGCGGGCACGCGGCGCGGAGTGGTCCAGGCGCGGCCATCCGGAGAAAAGGACACGCGCGGCTGGCGTTCCTTGAGCGATTTGCCCTCGTAAACCGAGCCGCCCGGCACCAGCATCAGTCGGCCATCGGGCGCGATGGAGAACTTCGGGTTGGGCAAGTCAATGTACTCCTCGATCAGGGTCTCAGATCAACTTCTTGAGGAGCGCTGCTTACTATCCATCCATTTCCCGGTGGGCTGGTGGTTGAAGCGGGCAAACCGATCGAGCAGGCGTTCCATATTGTCCTCGACCACCAGCGTCTCAAAGTGCTCGGGCTTCAGGAAACGCTCGGCGCGCATGTGGGCCAGGAACTCCACCAACCGGTCATAGAAGCCCGCCACGTTCAGCAGGCCGACAGGCTTGTGGTGAAGGTCAAGCTGGAGCCAGGTAAACGCCTCAAACAGCTCTTCCATGGTGCCAATCCCGCCCGGGAGCGCGATAAAGGCATCGGAAAGATCAGCCATCTTCTGCTTGCGCGCGTGCATTGAGTCCACGGCAACGAGTGACGTCACACCCTCATGGCCAAGCTCGCGCTCGATCATCCTGTGCGGGATGACGCCGATGACTTCGCCGCCCGCCGCCAGCGCCGCATCCGCAAGGATGCCCATGAGCCCGACATTCCCGCCGCCATAAACAACGGCCATGCCGCGCTCCGCCAGGACCGTGCCGCAGCGCCGGGCCGCCGCGGCGTATTCCGGCAGCGATCCGGGGCTGGAACCGCAGTAGATGCAGACCCGCTTCATTAAGAGGGAGGAGACTGCCCGCTAACCACGCTAAATGACGCTAAAGAGGTGTAAACTCCCGACGCCTGCGGTGAGAGCTTCTGCTCCCATTTCAGTCCGTGTCCCTTTTAGCGTCTTTCGCGGCTTTAGCGGGCAGAGTTCAGAACTTGTTCTTGCGATAGGCGCCCAAAGCGGGGGCATCGGGGTTTACTTCGGGGCCGAAGTAGCGCAGACAGACGAGTGGCTCGGTCTGGCTGGTATTCTCGAAGGCGACGCCCGCCTTGGCGCCGTCTTCGGTGCAGAAGTACTCGTCCTCGGTCAACTCGGTGAAGCGGATGAGCTTGGGGCTGTTGAGGGGCTGCCCGTTGATGGTGCCGCTGCCCTGGACGCAGATCAGCCCGTAAGCGCCCTTATCCTTGATGGTGCAGCAAACACCGGGCTCGACAGTTAATTCCTTGGCGGTGAAAAGCTGTGCGCCGTCAATCTTGCCGTACACGATCCAGCGGTCCACGTAGCCCGCTTTGCGGGTGTCGGCTACGGGCACGGGTTCGAGGTAATGGTGGTCCTTGAACTTCGGGTCCACGTTGGAAGCCCAATCAAGCTGGTCCACGATGAAGTCCAGGTCCTTGTGCTTGCTCCTGGGCATATCTTTGACGAGGAGCGACCAGGGGACGTAGCGGCCTTCGACCATGCTCTGATACATGCCGAAGACGTCCGAGCCCCACTGCGGCTCGTAGGTGCAGAAGGAGCCGGGGGCGTGGAGGATGCAGGGGCCGACGAGCCAGCCGGTGCCCGGTTTCAGGCGGTAGGCCTTGGAGAGGTCGAGGATGCCGTTGTCGCCCTTGTTCCAGTCGGCGATGCACTTGCGGACCTGGGCCTTGGTGGTGCCGGGTTCGAGGCCGAAGAAGGTGTAAGGGAAGTTGTTGCCGACGTTGTTGTGCTGCGGCGGGAAATAGTAAGACTCCGGTTTGCCTTCCTGGCCGACGAGCCTGGCCTGCCTGGCATTCTGGTGCATGTGCAGCGGTATGGGGCCCATGTTGTCAAAGAACTTCGAATAGACCGGCCACTTGCCATACTTCTTCCAGATAGCCTTGCCGACGATCGTAGCGCCGCACTCGGCGACAGCCTGGCGCAGGGTGAAGCGCCGTTTGCCCGCCACGCAATAGCTTAGCCCCTCGTCGGGCACGCGGCCTTCGTTGGCGGCCTCGGTAGTCGAGGCGAACCAGCGCTCGTCAATGCCGCCGCGGTTGGCGCCGTAGGCGTAGGT
>CAZHEW010000186.1:0-3432 GCA_964531815.1 uncultured Verrucomicrobiota bacterium | reverse complement strand
CGCGGGCGCCGGCAAAGCCTATTCCATCGTCTCAGCGCGCACGCGCTTCAGCCAATCCTCCGTGCCCAGCAAAACAGCGCGCATCATGTCTTTGCGGAATGCCGGGTCGAGCATCTTCGCCTCGTCCGCCGGGTTGGACATAAAGGCCTGTTCGACGAGCATCGAAGGCATCCAGGTGTTCGCGCGCAGCGGATAGTAATTGAAGTTGCCCACGTTCCCGAAGTCGTTGAGCCGGGTGATCTCCAGCAAGCGGGCGTGGATGGCCTCGGACAAATCCCGGCAGAAGGGCCATTTATAGTAGGTGCTGGTGCCGGAGACGCTCAAGTAGCCGCGCGAATGGCCAGCGGCGTTGGCATGCACGCTGATGAACAGGTCGGCGTTCGCCGCGACGGCGCGGCGGACGCGCTCGGACAGGGAGGGAGACTCGTCGTTGGGCCGCACCAGAACGGTCCTGGCGCCGGCAGCTTCGAACTGGCGTGCCAGTTCTTCAACCGCAAGGCGGTTGATGTCCTTTTCCTGACTCCCGCTGACGCCCCGGGCGCCGGAACCGCTGCCGCCATGACCCGCCTCCAGGGCGAGCGTCAGGCCTTTGAGGGGCGAGCCCGGCGCGGGCGCAAGCGCGGGCGGGCGGCGGACGGTGAGCACGAGCGCGCGGTTTGTTACAGCGTAATGGTAGCCCCAAAGCTGCTTGGTCTGCAGCTCAACGCACACCCGAAGATGGTCGGCGGCGGCTTGCTGGAGGGTGACCTCGCGAATGGTCCTGGCGGTGGGGCGGTGGCTGATCCAGGTGGCGGCGTGGTGCGCGCCGTAGAAGTCAATCGCCAGCGCAGCGCGGCCGGCAGAGCTGAGCGTCGGCACGACCGCAAACGGCACAGGGACAGGGTAAGGAATGGTGACGCGGTCCACGGACTCGTTGCCATAGACGGAAAGGTCGGTAAAGGAGAGGTGGGGCGCGGGCGTACCGGCGGGCGCCCACTCGATGTCGCGGCTGGAGATCCAGCCGTCCGTGGCCGAGGTGAGGCGGACGTGGTAGTTGTTGCCTCTCATGCCGGTGACGCGGAGGAGTGTGCCGGCGGGAAGTTCGGTCAGGTAGGGGCCGCCGAGGCGGACCTCGTGCAGGCCGAAGCTGACGCCCGCGCCGTCCTCGGTGACGCGCACCAGGCGGAGTTTTGATTCGTCCCAGAAGGCGACCTTGGCCTTGCTCGTGGTGTTGGTCTCGAAGCCTTTGTTCTGCAAGCGGAAGAGCACAGGCGCGCTGGTAGTGTCCGAGTTCGGCGTCGCCGCCAGGGAGGCGCGGTAGAGGCCGGTCAGCCTGGCCGAGGCATCCTCGCGCGCCTCGGTCATAGGCTGCCAGTTACCAGGGGACAGGGCGTACTCGGCCTTTTGGCCGCGCGTGCCGTGGAAACTGAGTTGGAGGATGTCACCGCGGGAGAGGATGACGTCCTGCGCCGGCTCGATGCTCTCCGGGTCTATCTCCAGGCCGCGGTCGGTGGGTTCGGGCGGAGCCGGCGTTTCGACCTCGCGTTTCACTGCGACAACCTGTTCGAGCTTCCGCCCATCCGGCGCCGTCGCAACCACCGTAATGCGGTTCTCCCCGAGTTGCAGCGGCACGTTGTCGAGGACGAATATCCCGGTCGAAAAGACCTCGGCCGGCTTGTCGCCGACCAATACCTTCGCCTGGGGCGTGGTGCGGCCAAGCACATGCACAACCTCGCGCGCGGTGGAAGTGGCCTCGCCGCGCGGATCGAGTATTCTCAGGGTAAACCCCGGCTTCGCTTCGCCTGAGGCCGTCGAGGCTGCGGGCGCCTGTGCCCAAGTGCTGGTTCCCAAGGCAACCATCAGCCCCCACCTGACGAGCCGGAGCACTCTACTTGCGAACACAACGTGACAGGCTGGAGCCTGGTCATTGGTCTTGGTCATGGCTGCAGCATAGGGGTTTGGCCGAGCTGTTGTCCAACGGATCCGGCGCGCGGCGGTTCTTGCGGCGCTGCGCATTTCCGCCGTGCGAGCGGAAGCGACCGGTGCGGGCGGCCGCGTTTACCGGGAGTCGGGCAGCATTTGAGCTTTGAGCCGGGGGAAGTGCTGGCGCACGCCGCTATTGGCTGTGAAGTCCCAGACAGTCGTGCCTTGTTCGCGCAGCGCAAGGAGGGCGGCGGTCCAAGCCTGGCCCCAACCGCTTTCGATGGACCATGCGCCCCAGCCGGCGTCCGCCGAGCTGGCCCAGGCTTCCCAGCGACGGTCGTCGAAGGCACGGAACCAGGTGCCGCTCAGGTGCGGGAACTTCCGCGAGCGGGTCTGGATGCGGCAGAGGTAGGCCGCAAGCTCGTCCCCGGCGCGCTTGAGTTTGAGGTCGCCGGTGGCGCCGACAGCTTCGTGGAAGCCGAGCAAGGCGAAGCCGGTGGTATAGAGCTGGTCGCTGACGGGGTCGCCGTTCTGCTGCACGAGCGGCGTTTCACCAGTGCCATACTCGGCATTCGACTGCGGGGTGCGGTAGTGGCCTGCATGGGGAGGACCAAGCCGTTCGTGGATTGCGCCCGAGGGCTGCTGGCAGGCGATGAGGTCGCCGGCCACGCGGTTCAGCCATTCGCGGTGCTCAGGGGTGTCCTCGACTCGGACGAGCCAGGCCAGGCAGAGGAGCATGTGGGCGCGTTCCAGGTTGTCCTGCCAGCGCCACTGGGCGGGATAGACCTTCATGGTCATGCTGATGGCGGTGCGCGCGCGGTCCAGGAACGGCTGAAACCCGGTCTGCCGATAGGCCCAGAGGTAGCAGGCCCAGAGATAGGATTCGAAGTGAGGCGAGTAGCTGACCGGCTCGCCCTCGAAATACGGGCGCCAGCCGTTCTTGTCCAGCGCGGGCATGTCAATGCGGTCGCCGCGGAAGCCGAGCTTGCCGGTGGTGCGGAGATTGGCGAGCAAGGCGCGCATCAGGCGCTCGTCCCAGCGCGCTGTCTGCAAGGCGGCGCCGGCAACGGCGGTGGCCAGCATGGCGCGGGCGTTGTCATCCCCGTAGTTGGCAACCAGCCAGGCCGGCGCGATGTCGCCCCAGCCGATCAAACCAAAAGCGCCGTGCTGCGGGTCGTTTCGCGCACCCTGGCACATGCCCGAGTTAAAATACACAAAGTCCAGCAGGTTGCTGGCGAGGAGCGCGCTGCGCTTGTGGCGGTTGAACCGGCTATCCAGCGCGAAGACCATCGCGGATTCCAGATTGCAGTCGGCCCGCAGCGACAGGCAGCGGAGCTGGTTGCCGTCGTGGAGGATTCCCGAGGTGTAGCCTTCAAGTATGCCCAGGCTGCCGTCGCTTTGCGGCATGTCGGGCCGTGAAGGCGCGGCGGTGATCTCTCCCGCGGCCAGGGCCCGATACAGCGCTGGCTTCTCCGAGGAATGGACCAACAGATGCGAGTTGGCAAACCATGCGGCAGCCTGATTGAAGGC
>CAZHEW010000185.1:0-6738 GCA_964531815.1 uncultured Verrucomicrobiota bacterium | reverse complement strand
CCCTGGCTGATGGGGCTTTCCTTGCCACTGCAGAGGTCGGCAAATTCCTGCAGCTTCGCCCTCTGGGCTGCCGACAAATGACTTGGCACCTCGACCGCTATACGGACATGCAGGTCGCCGTGACCATAGCCCTGCACGTTCTTCACACCTTTGCCTCCGAGGCGAAACATCGCGCCGGGCTGGGTGCCGGCCGGAATCTTGATCGTGGCCGGCCCGTTTAAGGTTGGGACCGCTACCTCCGTTCCCAGCGCCGCCTGAACGAAGCTCACCGGCACTTCGCACAGCAGGTCGTCGCCGTCCCGTTGAAAGATGGCGTGGGGCTGGACATGGACCACGACGTAAAGATCGCCCGGCGGCCCCCCGCGGAAGCCGGCCTCACCATTGCTGGCTGAGCGCAGGCGCGAGCCCGTGTCCACGCCGGCGGGAACGCGCAGCTTGATCTTGGATGGCAAATCGCGCCGGCCCTCGCCGCGACAGGGCCGGCAAGGCTTATCGAGCACTCGCCCTGCCCCCTGGCAGCGCGAACAGGTCTGGGCAATGTTGAATATGCCGCGCGAATTGACGACTTGACCACGCCCCTCGCAACTCGGGCACATCCTGATTCGGGAACCGGGCTCAGCCCCGGATCCGCGGCAAGCTTCACAGACATGAGGCTTGTTGATCGTGATTTCCTTCTCGCACCCGCGAGCGGCCTCCTCGAAGGTGATTTCCATGTCATACCGCAGGTCGTTGCCTCGCTGCGGCCGAGTCGGGTCAAGCCTGCCACCGCCAAAGAGATCCTCGAATATCCCCCCGCCGCCGAACACGTCGCGGAAAATCTCAAAGGGATCGTGAAAACCGCCGCCGTAAGTGCCCGCCCGCCGATCAAAAGCGGCATGACCATGCTGGTCGTAAAGGGCACGCTTTTGTGAATCACTCAGAATTTCGTAGGCCTCGCCGAGTTCTTTGAACTTCTCCTCTGCCGCTTTATCTCCCGGGTTCTTATCCGGATGATACTTCAGCGCGAGCCGACGGTAGGCCTTCTTGATCTCTTCAGCGTCGCCGGTCCGTTCGATGCCGAGAACCTCGTAACAGTCGCGTTTAGCCATGACTCAGGCAGCGGGTTGCTTGGCCACGATCACACTGGCGGGACGCAGCAGCCGGCCGCGGAGCCGATAGCCTTTGCGGAGCTGCTGCACCACGTGTTCGTGCGGCACTTCCGGCGTCTCCTGCTGCGAAATGGCCTCGTGCAGATGCGGATCGAACAGCTTGCCCGCCGCGTCCACTTCCTCCAGCCCAGCCTCAGCCAGCACCCCCTTAAGCTGGCGGCTGACCATGTTTACGCCCTCGTGGAACGACTGGTTCGCCTCGGGCGTAGCGGATTGTGCGGCCGTTACGGCCAGGTCGAGGTTATCCAGCACCGGCAGAAGCTTCGTAAGCAGCCCTTCGTTGGCAAACTTGATCGCCTCCTGCTTCTCGCGGGCGACGCGCTTCTTGAAATTCTCGAAATCCGCCGCAGTGCGCAACAGGCGCTCCCAATGTTCCTCCGCCTTGGCCGCGCGCTCTTTGAGTTCGGCAAGCTGCTCCGCAGTCACTGTGGACGGCTCGACAGGCACCAGGGGCTCCGCTGCCGCCGGCATGCCGGCGGCAGGCGGCGGACTGGCCGTATTCGGCGACGTTTCAGCGTGCGCGTTGGTTCGTTTCATAAAGCTCGGCTTTGCGGTCCACGGTTTCAATGGTGGGAGGATAAAGGACCACACCCGAATCGGCAACCTGGATGTGCCTGGATGTGGTTGTGTTATTGCCTGCCGGCACAGATGTCCGCAGACGACTATTTCAGATGAGGCGAAACCGCCTCGCGCCAAATCGCATAGCCATTCGTGTTCATGTGCAGCCGGTCGGCGACATAGATATCAGGCTTGGGCAGACCGTCTGCACCAAGCATCAGCGGGAACACATTGACGAACATGCAGCCATGCCGCGCGCAGTAGTCGCTAATGAGCGAGTTAAGGCGCCGCACTTTCTCTACCTGTGCCCAGCGTGCGGGGTTGGGAGCAACGGAGATAAAGGCGACCTTTGCCCGGGGCGCGTCCCTGCGAATCTTCTTCACCAGCGCCACGAAGTCACCAAAGACAAGCTCCGGCGCTTTGCCCGCGGCAATGTCGTTCCCGCCGGCATAGATCACGACCTGCCGCGGTTGATAGGAAGTGATAAGTTCCTCCGCGTAGTACACCGCGTCCGCAAGCTGCGATCCGCCGAAACCCCGGTTGACAACAGGTCGCCCTGGAAAATCCTGGGCCATCGTCTTCCACAGGCGGATGCTGGAGCTGCCTACGAAGACAATGCACCCGGCGGGCGGACGATTCGTCGCATCCATAGCCTGAAAGGCCACAATGTGCTTCTGCCAACGGCTGGAATCATGGGTCGCAAGCGTGTTGGGCGGCGGCGTTTGACAACTCGCGAACAACAAACCCGCGAGCAGATAACCTGCGAGGGGTAACTTGAACAGCTTCAGGAATTCCTGTCTGCGCTTCATACCTGTACTGAATTGCAGACTGAGACCCGGAATGCAAGCAGACAAGCAGCGACCCTTAACCGCCCGCTGCCAAACCCTCAGTCTTGCGCTGAATCCCGCACATCCCGTAGCATCCGGCACTTGATATGACAACAAAATCCTGGTCCGCTCTGATTTCAACCCTCGTGCTCGCCGGCAGTGTGACGGCCCAAACCGCCCATTCGGCGGAGTGGGCTGCTCCGTCGGCCCCGGCCACGCGCAGCAGTCCCACCAACTGGCTCGCCCGCCATGAGGGCTTTGTCGCCCAGGCCAGAAGCGGCGGCATTGAACTGCTTTTTGTGGGGGATTCCATTACAGACGGCTGGCGCAAGAAGGGTTCCAATGTCTGGCACCGGTACTACGAGCCGCGCCGCGCCGCGAATTTCGGCATCGGCGGCGACCGCACTCAGCACGTGCTCTGGCGCTTGCGCAACGGCGAACTGACCGGCATCAGCCCCAAGGTGGCCGTGCTCATGATCGGCACCAACAACAGCAAAGATGACCAGCCCGAGGCCATCGCCGACGCCATCAAGCTCATTGTGCAGGAGCTTCGCACCCAGTGCCCTCGGACCAAAGTGCTCCTGCTGGCCGTGTTTCCGCGCAACCGGCCCGCCGACACGTCCGAGCAGCTTGCCACCAATCGCAAGGTTAATAAGATCATTGCCAAGCTCGGTAGCGGGAGGAAGGTTCGCTTCCTCGACATCAACAAGGTCTTCCTCGGCCCCGACGGCAAAGTCCCGGCGGACATCATGCCCGACTTCCTGCACCCGAACGAACATGGCTACCAACTCTGGGCCGAGGCGATGGAACCGACCCTGGCTAAGATGATGAAGTAGCATCGGCCAATCGGTGGACGACTCACCCCTGCCTGCCATCTTACTTTACCCATGCGAAACCTCCTCCTGGCTGTCGCCGCGCTCATGGCGCAGCCCGCCGTTGCTGACGAAATAGCTCAACCCGCGGGTTCAATTCCTGTCCTGCACGAAGTGGATGTGGTTGTTGTGGGCGGAGGGTCCGGCGGCGTCGCCGCGGCCGTGGAGGCGGCCCGGGCCGGCGCCAAGGTGTTCCTGGCCGCTCCGCGGCCGTACCTGGGCGAAGACCTGTGCGCGACTTGCCGGCTCTGGCTCGAGCCGGGTGAAACGCCGTCCACCGATCTGGCCCGCGAAGTGTTTAAGCCAGGTCCCCCGCCGCCCGCCCCGATGGCGCCGGGGCTGCCTTTCAAGTATTCCGCCAGCCAGCCTTCCGCCGAAAAGCATCCGGACACCAGGCCCGAATCGCTTTTGAACGACGGAGAATGGCAGAGTGCTTCCCGCCAAAGCGTTCAGTACGACGGCGATGTGGCGCTGGTGCTGGACTTGGGCTCCGAGCAGGAGATTCAGAAGGTGCACGTGATGGCGTATCAACGCCCGGCGGAGTTCGCTGTCGCGCGCGTGACCGTATCGGTCGGCGGCGACGGCCAGAAGTGGTCGCCGGCGGGCGTGATCACGAACCGGGACGACAAGGCGGTCGAATGGAACGCGCTGGATCTTTCCGCCGCGATCACCGCCAAGGCCCGCTACCTCAAGCTCGAGGTGCAGCGCGGTCCGGAAGCGAACCGGCTGTTGCTGGGTGAGGTGGTCGTCGAGGGGCCATCGGCTGGCGGAGCTCCGGCGGCAAAACCGCCACCCGCCAGGCTGGCGACTCCCATGCAGGTGAAGCGCACCCTGGACCAGGCGCTCATCAAAGCCAAGGTGCCGTTCCTATTCTGGTGCTACGCCACCGAACTGTTGCGAGATGCGACAGGCAAGCCGGCCGGCGTCATCATTTCCACCCGGTCCGGCCGGCAGGCGGTCGTCGCCAAGGTGATCCTGGATGCCACCGAGCGCGGCAATGTGGCGCGCATGGCCGGGGCGGCGTTCACGGAATACCCGGCGGGCGTTCAGCAATTCACGCGAATCGTCGTCGGCGGAGCGCCGCGCGAGGGCCAGGGGCTGCGGCTGCGTCAAAGCGCATTCCCCCTGACAATCACCGACCAGCAAGGCGAAGTCTTCCCGGTGCATGAATATGAGCTCCAACTGCCGATGCGCGGCGGCGCCTTCAGCGCGTTCGCTGACGCGGAACAGCTTGCCCGGAACCTGACGTGGTCGCCGGGTGCGGTGGACAGCGCTGAGGTCTTGTTCCAAGTGCCGCCGGACCATTTCCGCAGTCGGGGGGCCTTTGCGGGAAGGTGGCCGGGCGCGGAGAAGGTGCCGCTGGAATGCTTCCAGCCGGATAAGGCGGAAAGGCTATTCGTCCTGGGCGGATGCGCGGACATGTCACGGGAAGCCGCGGCGGCGCTGTTGCGCCCGGTCAACCAGATGGCGGTAGGCGCGCGGATTGGCCAGGCGGCGGCGGCGTTGGCGGCCCGAGAGCCGAAACCCGTGGGGATCCGTGTAGCTGGCAAGCCTCCGGCCTCACCCCGGCCCGGGACGCTCCGCGAGGTTGCAATTGATCACAACATACGGGCGGGAAGCGCGCTTCTGGCCGAGAGCCCCTGTGGAGTTCCGGTCGTGGGCGAATACGACGTGGTGGTGGTCGGCGGCGGCACAGGTGGAGCGCCTGCCGCGATTGCAGCCGGGCGACGGGGCGCCCGGACCTTGCTGATCGAATATTTGCACGGGCTGGGCGGCGTCGGGACGATGGGCTATATTGCCACTTACTATCACGGCAACCGTGTGGGTTTCTCCACTGAAATCACCAAAGGGGTAGCGGCTTATGGGGACAAGACGCGCGCGGGAAGCTGGAACCCGGAGCACAAGAACGAATGGTTCCGCAGCGAGTCGCGCAAGGCGGGAGTGGATATTTGGTATGGCGTGCTCGGTCAGGGTGTGGTCATGGACGGGCAAAAGGTTGTCGGCGTGGTGGTGCTCACCCCGCAAGGCCGGAGCATTGTCCTGGCCAAAACCGTGGTTGACTCCACGGGCAATGCCGATATTGCCGCAGCCGCCGGCGCCCCGTGTCGTTACACGGATGATACCGACGTGGCGGTCCAGGGCACGGGCCTCCCGCCCCGCGAGCTGGGCCAGAAATACGTCAACACGGACTACACGTTCGTGGATGACACTGACATCTTCGACATCTGGCGGGTGCTGGTGACCGCCAAGGTGAAATTCCAGGACGCTTATGACCTGGGCCAGTTGGTGGATACCCGCGAGCGGCGGCAGATTGTGGGCGACTTCTTCTTCTCCCCCATGGACATGGTGCTGGGCCGCACCTTCCCGGATACGGTGGTGATCGCGCGCAGCAACTTCGACACCCACGGCTATATCATTCATCCCCTGTTCATGATCCGGCCGCCGCACCGCGACGACATCGAAGTGCGGGTGCCCTGGCGCTGTCTCCTGCCGCGCGGGCTGGACGGCGTGATCGTCACCGGACTCGGCGTCAGCGCGCATCGCGACGCGCTGCCTTGCATTCGCATGCAACCCGATGTCGAGAACCAGGGCTACGCCGCCGGCGTCGCTGCGGCTATGATCGCCAAGCGGGGCTGCCCCACGCGAGCGCTTGATGTCAAAGAACTGCAGAAGCACCTCGTCGCCGTCGGGAATCTGCCCGAAAGCATCCTCCGGGAGACGGACAACTTCCCGCTGCCCAAGGAACGGGTCGCCGAAGCCGTCCGCCGGGTGGTCAACGACTATGACGGCCTGGAGATCGTGCTGGCCCAGTTCGACATTGCCCAGCCGCTGCTGCGCCAGGCCCTGGCCGCCGCGCCCGAGAAGGACCGGCTGATCTATGCGCACATCCTGGGCATGATGGGCGACGGGGCCGGCGCTCAAGTCCTGGCCGAGGCCGTCAACGCCAGGCCCTGGGACAAAGGCTGGCGCTATACCGGCATGGGGCAGTTCGGCCCCTGCATGAGCCCGCTGGACAGCCTCCTGATCGCCTTGGGCCGCACGCGGTCGCCGGCTGCGCTGACGCCGGTTTTGGAGAAGGCCGCCCAACTTGACGCCGACAGCGACTTCTCGCATTTCCGCGCGATTGCGATGGCGGCCGAGACGCTGGCCGACAAGTCCGCGGCGAAGCCCCTGGCTGAGCTGCTCCGCAAGCCCGGGCTCGGCGGGCACGCGGTGACGACCATTGATGCCGCACTCGAAAAGGCCAATCCACCCAGTCGAACGGACACCTCCGTCCGCAACCAGGCCCTGAAAGAACTTTACCTGGCGCGGGCGCTGTATCGGTGCGGCGAC
>CAZHEW010000184.1:0-6780 GCA_964531815.1 uncultured Verrucomicrobiota bacterium | reverse complement strand
TCGTAGGTGGACGCCGGGTAACCGTAGTAAACCCAGAGGAACGCGCAGATCTGGCAGCGCGGGCGCGGCAGGGCGACCGGCTCGATGCCCTCCGGCGTGAGCCGCACGATTTCTCCCGGCCCCAGGTCGCGCACAGTTTCGTAGCCCAGGTTCGGAAACGCGCACGTCTCCATCGTCGCGGCGCGCGCGCCCGGCTTCTGCCCCAGAATCATCGGCGTGCGCCCCAGCTTGTCGCGGGCCGCGTAAATGCCGTGGTCGGTCAGCAGCAGCATTGAGCAGGATCCCTCGATCGCTTCCTGCGCGATCTGAATGCCCTCGGCGAAGGTCGCCCCCTGGTTGATGTAGAGCGCCACCAGCTCCGTGGGGTTCACCTCCGCCCCGCTCATCTCCGAGAAGTGGGCTGAGCGCAGGGCGAAGGCTTTCCGGACCAGTTGGGCCAGGTTCATGATGCGCCCGACGGTGACAAGGGCGTAATTGCCCAGGTGCGAGCCGATCATGAGGGGCTGATCCTCGGTGTCGCTGATCACGCCGATGCCCATCCGCCCCTTGAGCTTGAAGACGTCGTGCTCGAACTTGGAACGGAACTGGGCATTGCTGATGTCGTGAATGAACCGGGTGTAGGCCGTGCCGTTATGCACCGCGAGCCCGCCGCGGCGTGTGCCCAAATGCGAATGGTAGTCCGTCCCGTAGAACAGGTCGTTGACGCAGTCCTCTTTTGAAACCACACCGAAATAGCCGCCCATAACCAGTCTGTCCGCTCGTGCGAGTTAGCCGGGGCTGACGTTCAGGCCGCAGTTTCGCAAGTGCTGCTTGAGGTCCGGGATGCGAATGAGGCCGAAGTGAAACACCGAAGCCGCCAGGAGGACCACCGCCCCCGCCTCAGCCGCTTCGCGGAAGTGTTCCATGGTCCCCGCCCCGCCCGAAGCCACGACCTCCGCCTGGGTGGCCGATGCGATCATGCGGATCAACGGCAGATCGAATCCGGTGCGGGCGCCGTCGGCCGCCTTGCTGGTTGGGAGAATGCAGCGCACGCCGCAGCCGGCAACCTGCCGCGCCCATTCCAGCGCGTCCGCGCCGGTGGCGGTGCGCCCGCCGTCCACAAACACCTCGTAGCCCGAGGGGAGCGCCGGGTTGCGATCCGCGTCAATCGCGACGGTGACCTTGTTCGCCCCGAGTTCGCGGATCATCTCAGCGATGACGTTGGGATTTCTGAATGCTGCGCTGCTGGTGGACACCTTGTCGGCGCCGGCCTCCAGGACGGCGCGGGCCGAAGCCACGTCGCGGATGCCGCCGCCCACGGTGAAAGGGATGGTAGCGGCGCCCGCCACGCGTTGGACGACCTCCAGCAGGGTGCCGCGGTTTTCGACGGTGGCGGTGATGTCCAGCATGGCCAGTTCGTCGGCGCCGGCCGCGCAATACGCCCTGGCGCAGGCCGCGGGGTCCCCGGCGTCCTTGATGTCCACGAAACGCACGCCTTTGACCACCCGCCCGTTTTGCATGTCCAGGCAGGGCATGATGCGAATCTTCGGCTGCATAGAATTAGTTCCGGTGCTTGCGCTGGGTTTTCGCTCAGATGTACTCCACCGTGGCGGGGGGCTTGGGCGTCAGGTCATACACGCACCGGTTGACGCCGGGGATGGCCGTGATGCGCCGGCTGAGCCGGTGCAGCGTCGGCCACGACAACTCCCGCACGGTTGCCTTGCGCGCGTCCACGCTGTCAATGCAGCGCACCACGATAATCTGGCCGAACTCGCGCTGGCCCTGGCGAATGCCGGTCGCGCAGTCCTTGAGCAGCACCGCCAGGTATTGGAAGGCGCCGGTGTTGCGGAGTTCCTCTTCGACGATGGCAGTGGCCCGGCGCACGGTGTCCAGCCTCTGTTTGGTGACTTCGCCCACGATGCGGGTTGCCAGCGCGGGGCCGGGGAAGGGAATGCGTTGGGTGATGCTCGCCGGCAGCCCCAGCAATCCCGCCACGCGGCGCACGCCGTCCTTGCGCAGCGTGGCCAGGGGCTCCAGCACCTTGTAACCAAAGGCCTTCTCCGGGTTGATGCCGATCTGCGCCAGGATGTTGTGCTGCCGCTTGATGCCCGCCACGGTTTCCTCGATGTCCGTCAGAATAGTCCCGTGCAGCAGGAAGGTCGCCTTGGTGCGTTTGACCGCTTTGGCGAAGACGTCGCGGTAGAAGGTGTCCGTGATTGCCTGCCGCTTTTCTTCCGGGTCGGTCAATCCCTTCAGCGCCCGCAGGAACTGGTTTCGCGCGTCCACCAGTTCCACTGGGATGCCCAGGCCGCGAAACGCTTTCACCACTCGCTGCGGCTCGCCTTCGCGCATGATGGCGTTATCCACGAGGATGGTTTTCAACTGCTTGCCCAGGGCCTTGTGCGCCAGCGCGGTGACCACCGAGCTGTCCACCCCGCCGCTCAGCGCGTTGATGGCAACCCCGCGGCCAACCTCGCGCCGGAGGGCGGCGATTTGCTCCGCAATGAATGTCCTGTAGTTCATAGGTATTTCAGGTGCTCTGGATTCCGTCGTATTGCATTTGCGCGGCGGAGCCTATCTGGTTTTCGCGCGAAGGGGAGAAGAAAGTGATCGCGGCGCACGGATGTTCTCAGGCGCGAAAGGGGGCGGGGATGGCCGTCAATCCCGCGGCTCCCGATGCTCCAGTTCGAGCTTCAACGCCCCGAGCGAAAGGTAGAGGTCGCGGAGAAAGGCCGCCAGCGAGCCGATCAATGCCACCATGCAGGCGATGAACAGCAGACTGATCAGCAACCCCATCCCCGCCTGCCACAGCGCCGCCAGAAACAACACAATAATGAGCACCGACGCCAGCAGCACGCTCACCCCCGCCAGCGTAATGGACAACCGCATCAGCCGCGCCCGGCGATAGAGAATCTCGACCTGCCCCTCGAGCCGCTGCCGATCCGCGCCCTGCAGCGCCCGCAGTTCCCGCATCAGTTGCCGCGACCGGTCTATCGTCCGCCCATAGCGGTTCGTCAACGTCAGCAGCAGCAAGCCCACGCCCGAAATCAGGATGACCGGGCCAATGGCGACTTGCAGCACTGGAATCAGTTCGTGCACTGGAGTCGAGACCATATCCAAACCAAGCCTAGCGCCACATGGCCGCCAATCAATCCTATTCCCCAGCCCGCCGAAAGCCGGAGGCCCGGATTAAAAGCAGCATGGACAGACCGCTGTGTTTTGGACCACACTGCTGTCATTGAATTGTTAGTGCCAGAAATTAACAGAGCATGACCATGAAATCCGTTGCCTCAGCAGAGACTAAACGCCAGCCAAACCAGCCCCGCGCCCTTCGCGCGTTGGGGACGGAACTTAACCGCCGCCGGTTTCTTCGGGCCGCCCTGCAGGCGGGAGCCCTGCTGGCCGCGCCGCAAGTGGTGCGCGGCGCGGTTCTGGGCCGGGACGGCGGGGTCGCTCCCAGCGAACGCATCGTGTTGGGCGCCATCGGCATCGGCAGCCGGGGCAATTATGTGCTGGGCTGTTTCATGGAGGAGCCCGACGTGCGGTTCATGGCCATTTGCGATGTTAAGGCCGTGCGCCGCGAGGCCATCAAGAAGAAGGCCGACGACAAGTACGGCAACCGGGACTGCGCCATGTACCGCGATCTGCGCGAGTTCCTTACCCGCGGCGACATTGACGCCGTCCTGATCGCCACCGGGCCGAACTGGCACGGGGCCGCCTCGATGCTGACCGCCAATGCCGGCAAGGACGTCTATTGCGAGAAGCCCTGCACCAAGGACATTGCCCAAAGCCTCGCGCTGGCCGAGACGTTTCGCCGCACGGGCCGCGTTTTCCAGGCTGGCACCCAGCGGCGCAGCCTGCCCAACTTCATCTTTGCGGTTGACCTGGCCCGGCGCGGCAAGCTCGGCAGGCTCCAGACTCTTCACGCGCATCCGGGCGGGCTGAAAGCCTCCACCAGCGGTTGGCTGGAGCCCGAACCTGAGCCGGACAAGGAACAGGTGGACTGGGACCTGTATCTCGGCCCCGCCCCGTGGCGGCCCTACAACAAGAAACTGCTCGACGGCTTCAACTTCGAGAAAGGCGGCGGCCTGGCCGGCGGCGGCTGCCTGGAATGGGGCTCCCACTGCGTGGACCTCTGCCAATGGGCCAACGACGCCGACCGCACCGCCCCGATCGAGTATGAGCCGCAGGGCGACCAGTTGCATGCCCGCTACGCCAATGGCGTGAAGCTTATCATGCGCAACGACGGGTGGCTCAAGCTGGGCTCCTGCCCGGTCCGCTTCGAGGGCGACACCGGCTGGGTCGAGACGGGAGATGACGGTGAAATGGTCGCCAGCGCCGAATCGTTGCTCATCGGCAAGGGTGCCAAAATCTCCGGCTACCCGGCCAATCTCCACGTCCGTGACTTCCTGGACGCCGTCAAGTCGCGCGGCCAGACCCGCGCCAACGCCGACGCGGCTTGCCAGGCGCACATCGCCTGCCACGCGGCCAACATCGCCCTGTTCCTGGGCCGCAAGGTCAAATACGACCCCGTCAAGAACGAGTTCATCGGCGACGAGCAGGCCAACCGGCTCCGGTCCGAAGCCCTGCGCGAACCGTGGCGGCTCTGAGCAAACCCGAAACCTGAAAGCCGATCAAAGCCTAACAAAGTTCAGAACTATGACACTCCAGAGTCACCTATCCATGCCCCGAGCTGCGTTTCTCGCTCCGCTTGCCGCCGCGCTGTATCTCGTCCTGGCCGCCAGCCCGGTCCGCGCGGCTGCTGAGGCTCCGGCCTTGCCCGTCACGAATGAACGCGCGTTGATCAACCTTCTCCGATCAGACGCACCGCCGGCCGAGAAAGCCCTTGCCTGCAAGCATTTGGCCATTTACGGCAGCAAGGATTGCGTCTCTGCCCTGGCGCCCTTGTTGTCGGACCCGCACCTGGCCTCGTGGGCGCGAATCCCCCTGGAGGTTATCCCCGGCTCCGCCCCGAATGCCGCCCTGCGCCGCGCCATGGGCAAGCTGCAAGGCCAGTTGCTTATCGGAGTGATCAACTCCATCGGCGTGCGCCGCGACCCGAAGGCAGTCAGCGGCCTGGTGAAGAAGCTCAAGGATAGAGACCCGGACGTTGCTTCCGCCGCGGCAGAGGCAATGGGCCGCATCGGTGGAATGAAAGTTGCCAAAGCGCTGAAGCAATCACTGGCCGCGGCCCCGGACCCGGTTCGCCCGGCAGTTGCGCGGGGCTGCATCCTCTGCGCGGAAACGCTCTTCGCCGGGGGGAAATCCGCTGAAGCCGTGAAGCTCTATGACGCGGTGCGCTCCGCCAAAGTGCCCAGGCAGAGACAGCTCGAAGCCATCCGTGGAGCGATCCTCGCGCGGCAATCAACCGGCCTGCCCCTGCTGCTCGAACAACTGCGCTCGCCGGACAAAGCCCTTTTCGGCATCGGCCTGCGCACCGCCCGCGAACTTCCCGGTATTGAAGTGACCGAGGCGCTGGCCGCCGAGTTACATCGCTGCGGCCCGGAACGCCAGCCCGTCCTGTTGCTGGCTCTGGCTGACCGCAGTGATGCAGCCGTCATGCCCGCCGTCCTCGAAGCCGCCGGCGGCGCCCCCCAGGAGTTGCGCCTCACCGCCGTCGGCATACTCGATCGCCTGGGCAACGTTTCCAGCATGCCCGCGCTGCTGAAGGTGGCCGCTGATCCCAATGCCGAACTGGCGCAAGCTGCCCTGGCGGCCCTTGCCCGCTTGCCGGGCAACAAGGTGGACGCGGACATCCTGGCCCGGCTCCCCAACGCCACCGCCAGGGACCGACAGGTCCTCATTACCCTGGCCGGACAGCGGCACATTGACCGCGCGCTTCCCGAAATCGTGCGCAGCGCCGCAGACTCGGACGCGGGCACACGCAGGGCCGCCGTGCAGGCGATAGGCATCCTTGGCGCCGACGCCCAGGCGGCCGATCTAACCCGGCTCCTGCAAACAACTCAAGACCCGAAGGAACGCGCCGGCCTGGAAATGGCTCTCCTGGCCATCAGCGGCCGCGCGGGGGCGCGCACCGTGCCGCACCTCCAAGCCCTCGCGCGCGACGACGACCCCGCCCTGCGCACAACCGCGCTGCATGTGCTGGCCTCCGCCGGCGGGCCCGACGCCCTCGCGGCCGTCAGGGCCGCCGTTCAGGATAAGGACCCGGCTGTGCAGGACGAAGCCGTTCGCACTCTCTCCACCTGGCCCAATAACTGGCCCGAGGACAGCGGCATCGCGGAACCCCTGCTCGCGCTGGCTCGGTCGGACGCCAAGACCTCCCACCAGGTGCTGGCGCTGCGCGGCTACCTGCAACACATCCAGGCCAACAAGCAGCTCAAGGACGATGACAAGGTGAGCAAAGTCAAAGAGGTGCTCCCGCTCATCAAGCGCCCCGACGAGAAGCGCCTGGCCATTGCGGCCCTCGGCGCCGTTCCAACTGGCGGCGCGCTTGATATCCTCGTGACCCTTGCCGGGGACTCGGCTGTCGCTGAGGACGCCTGCTCGGCCATCGTCAAGCTGGCCGGAGCGCCCACGCCGGCGATTCCCGCGGATCAGCGCCAGGTGGCGCTGCAGGCGGCGGCGGAGAAGGCAACTGCCGACGCGACCAGGCAGGAAGCCAGCAAGCTGCTCAAGGCGAGCCAGTAGGATCGCTGCGAAGCGGTTCTTCCTGCGCGCCGACACAATCGGCCATGCGGCAGACCGCTTCGTAGAAACCGTCATCCGTCATCCCGAGCAGCGTCG
The DNA here is from genome assembly GCA_964531815.1 of uncultured Verrucomicrobiota bacterium. Taxonomy (GTDB): domain Bacteria; phylum Verrucomicrobiota; class Verrucomicrobiia; order Limisphaerales; family UBA8199; genus UBA8199. The sequence continues at coordinate 57 of CAZHEW010000184.1, read as the reverse complement.
CGCCGTAGCCGACACAGTGGTCGTCGGTGACGAGGTCGCCGTAGTTGATCGCCGGGA
>CAZHEW010000183.1:5390-6810 GCA_964531815.1 uncultured Verrucomicrobiota bacterium | reverse complement strand
AGCCCTTGTAAACATATTTCAATCAGTTGCCACAGCAGGGGCTTCGCCCTGGCATGTGGGCGCCACCGTGCCTTGCCCCTTTTGTCCTGATGCTGGACATCGGTTCCGCCTAGTGGTCACTTTCCACTGATTATTACAGAGGCTACCCCCGGTTTATCCCCTTGGCACCCTGACTGCTTAATAGCGCCCGCATGATACAGAGCATTCTGTCATGGTCTGGTCATGCGCAGAACTAATTTAAGCACATGAAACGTCTATTGTTAGCCCTCACGCTCGTTGGGATCGTCGCCTGCAGCATGGCTGGCTTTGCCCAAACCACCTCTCCCACTGGTGATGCCGCGGCCACTGCTGCCAGCGCCGCTCCGGCCACAGACGCCGCCCCACCGGCGGCTCAGGCGCCCGCGCCGGCCGTCACCGCCAACAGCGCTCCCGCGGCTGAGGACTCGCTGCCCGCCAGCATCGAGGTTGCCGCCAACGACGCGCCCGCGCCGGCGCCCGCGGCCACCCCGGCCGCTGCCGATGGCCCCCAGCCCGGCACCGTCATCCCGCTCATCGTGATGGATGACGTGCCGCTCACGGATGCCATCCGCAACCTCGCGCGCCAGGCCGGCATCAACCACCAGCTCGATCCCAAGATCGGCTACGGCCAGCTTGGGCCAGACGGCAAGGTGACGCCGCAACCTAATGTCTCCATTCGCTGGGAAAACATCACCGCCGAACAGGCCCTCAACGCCCTGCTCGGCAACTACGATCTCCAGATAGTGGAAGACACCAAGAGCAAGATCGCCCGCATCACCAAGAAGGACCCGGCCGCGCTTCCTCCGCTCTTCACCAAGATCTATCAGCTTAAATACGCCAGCCCTTCCAACGTGCTGGCCACAGTGCAAGCCAGCATTGATCCCAAACGCAGCAAGGCGATGCCCGACATCCGCACCAGCCAGTTGGTCGTCGTGGCGACCGAGCAGGAACTCGTCGCCGTGGACGAGTTGATCGAGCTCCTGGACAAGATCACCCGGCAGGTGCTCATTGAGGCCAGAATTCTGGAGACGACCGTCAACCCCAAGACGATGAAAGGTATTGATTGGGCGGGCACTCTGGAGGCACAAAATGTGACCTTGGGCAACAACGGGTTCGATCGTCAACAGGGCGGAGGATCCGCGCCTAACACGCCCATCGAGAGTGGGGTTTCACCCATCCCGGCGGCGATCGTGGACAACCCGACAAAACTTCTCATGAATGCCACCAAGGGCAGCTTCTTCAATCCTTCCATGGCGTTCCTCAATGCCGATGGCGTCAGCGCGGTGATTTCCTTTCTCAACACTCACTCTGAAGTTCGAGAAATATCCGCTCCGCGATCCGTCACGCTGGACAACGAAAAAGCCCTGGTTGAGGTCGGCATGCTGTATCCCATCGTGAATGT
>CAZHEW010000183.1:0-5290 GCA_964531815.1 uncultured Verrucomicrobiota bacterium | reverse complement strand
TACCTGTTCCGCCAGGATTCAAAGGATCGCAAGAAGACCGATCTCGTTCTCTTTATTACGCCCACGATTATTCAGGATCAGGACTACCAGCCGACGAAGGCGGACTTCCTGAAGCGACCCGTGCCGCAGAAGGACTCGCTGGAGGAAGACTGGTCCGCATGGGACAGCGGCCTCCCGAAGAGTGAGATCAAGAAGCGGGCCGCCATCCCGGCACTTTGAAGCCAGAGTGCTCTGGCGAATCAGAAACATCCAATCTTCCCGACAATGCCGCCCTGTCTTCAGGGCGGCATTGCTCTTATCGCTGGAGGGGGCGGGGAGTGCAAAAGTTCGCGCAAGCCGCAATCAGCCCGGAAGCTCTCCTGCCCTTTTCAGGTAATCGAACGAATAAATCCCTGTCGCGTGTCCATCCGCCCAGACCGGTTGGACGGCATATGCCCCGACCCGTTCGAGCCGCACCAACTCGAACGCTGCCGCGGCCAGCGGCTGCTGGGGGCTCCTGTAAACATTCCCCATGACGTCCATCTCCCCTCTGCAACTGGCACAAGGACAAGTCCGCCGAAGCTTTTCGAGCGAAATGAAGCTCTCGCTGCCGTCATCCCACTTGATGGCCAGTTCGTTGCCGATGTGTTGCAGGTCCACAGGTTGCATAAACAAAGCGGTTGGATGAGTTGACCAAGTCGGGCGGGCCGGAGAGGTCCAAAGCACCGTCGGGGAAGCAAGGCCTCCGTTGTCCCCATTTAGCTCATTCTATGATCTCCACCATGCGCGCCAACTCCGCGTCTGTGTTGTAGAAGTGGGGCGAGACGCGGATGTATTGCTGTCCCGCGCGATCCCCGCGCAAAGATGTCACCACCCCCGCATCGGCGAGCTTCTGGTGCAGCGACACGAGGTCTGCCCCCGGACGATGAAACGAAATGATGCCACCGCGGGCTTCCGCCGGCGCATCCGCATGCACAACCGTGCAGCCTTTGGCCTGCAGGGCCGGCACCAGCCAGGCCCGCTTCCGCAACAGCTCCCGCGCGATGTTTTCCACCCCCAACTCCAGGATCAGCTCCATAGCCGTCACCAGCCCGACAATCCCCAACAGGTTCTGCGTCCCCGCCTCATACTTCTGGGAGCCGGCCTGGAGGACAATCTGCTCCTGCGCCACGAAGTTCGGGCACCGCACATTGTTCCAGCCGTAGATTGGCGGGTTGATCCGCTCCTGCGCGGAGCCGCGCACATACATGACCCCCGCGCCGCACGGTCCGAGCAGCCATTTGTGCGCATCCGCCGCCAGCATGTCCACCTGCTCGACCGTCGTCGGGAACGCCCCGAGTGTCTGGATGGCATCCAGGCAAAACAGAATGCCGCGCTCGCGCAGGTACTGGCCGATGGCCGCGAAATCCACCCGGTAGCCGCTGATGAAATGGCAGGAGGCCAGGGCGACCAGCCGCGTGTTCTCGTCCACCTGCCCCGTCACGTCCCGGGGGCGAATGACCCCCAGCCCGCGGGTATTCATCAGCCGCACTTCGACGCCCTGTTCCGCCAGCGCCATCCACGGATACACGTTGGACGGGTAATCCTCGAAGTAGATCAGGATGTTGTCTCCGCGCCGCAGCTTCAATCCGCTTGCCAGGAAACTCAGCGCCAGGGACGTCGGCCCCACGAAAGCCACCTCACTGCTCTGGCAGTTGAGCAGCCGCGCCGCGGCTTTGCGCCCCTGATCCAGGATCGCCGGATAGACAAACTTCTCCTGGTCGCCGGTGGCGGCCTGGTGGGCGTAGCCGGCAACCGCCTCGGCCACGCGCCGCGGCAGCGGGCAATCCCCCGCGTGCGCCAGGAAGATCTTGTCACGGGTAACAGGAAACTCATGCTGGCGCAGCTCTTCGTTGCCAAGGATTTCAGCCAAATTCATCTCCCGAAGCTATGCATTTGCGCCCCCGCCGCAAGGTCGGAATGCGTGCCCCCACAAACCGGGCGCCGCGGTTCAGTGGTGACCCGGAAGCCCGAGGCGCGGAACCTTCGCAGCGGCGGCGAAAGGCCGGCCCGGCGGCTGCAACATGGTGGGGCGCCAGGCTTGCGCTTTTATTGCCCCGAGCCTTCGAATAACTCCCGGAGCTGCCGCTTGGCGGACTCCGCCAACCGCTCGGCGCAGCCGGGCGCATAAGCCGTTGCGCCTGGAGTCACTTCGTAGCCGCCCTGTTGGTAGGCCTGGCGGGTTGGCAGGTAGCCCACGGCGTCATTGGCCAGTTCAATTACCATGGTGTGCTTCGCCGGACTGGCCCGTTTGATCGCCAGGCCCGTCTCGCAAAACAGCTCTCCGGGCAGAGCCACAATGCCCGCTGGCCCGATGCGCAGCGCCATCACCTCGGCGCGGTCTGGCGTCGCTTGTTGTTCGCGCATCCGGATCCAGAGCGGCGCGCCGGCTTTGAAGTCCAGGCCGTCCATGCCCGCGGGCCGATTCTGCTGCCCGGTCTCCAGGAAGCGCTTGGCCTCGCCGTAGAGGCTTTCGCTGATCTTGAACCGCTCCAGCTCGACCAGCTCCCGCGACACTTTGATCGCATCCCCCTCAACCGGCGCGCGCGACCGCATCGCCTGCGCGACCGCGGCCGCCAGCACATAGCCCGCCCGCTGGGCCGTGGGATAGCCGCGCCGCGGGCTGGCGGGGTCGGCGCAGTTGATGTGGTTCACGTTTGCACAGCAGCCGTTGAAGAACAGCGTCGTAAAGTCGTCCCTGACAATCCGGCGCATCGCCTCGTCCAAGTACCCGATGTAGTCGGCGGAGTAGAGCCAGTTCTCGTAATCGAGGATGGCTGGATGCAGGCCGAAGTTCACCAGCGCTGCCGCCGGCGCGCCGCGGTCTTCCACGGTGAGCACGAACACCTCCGGATCAATCGGCCCCAGGGCATCCAGCACGAACCCCGGAGCCAGCTCCTCCCAGTTCATGTGCGTCTTCCCGTCGCGGCAGCGCAGCCGCCGGTTGAACGACAGCGAGGACTCGTTGGCATAGCCCGCCCTCAACGCGGCCGGCTTCAGCCGCTGGTCCGCCTTGACAACCGCTTCCGCCGCCCGCCGCAGGAATGTTTCCACTTCCGCCTCGCTGGCCGCGGGGGTCTGGTACAGTGAAACCGCGGCCGGCGCCGCGTGCGTATGCGTCGCCGCGATCAGTATGTTCTCCGCCGGGATGGCGGTGCGCGCCGCGATGTGCTCGCGCATCATCCGCGCCTGGGCGCGATTGAGCATGCACAGATCGAGCGTCAGCAGGGCGACGCGCGCCCCGGCCCCATTGGCCGCCACCAGCGCCCGCGCGCGCAGCGGATCGTGCGTGCCCCGGGCCGCGTAGTCGTCCCGGATGTGCCCCATCAGCGGCAACCCCGGCCCCGGCGTGAAATCCACCTCGGCCACTCCGACTTTGAGTTCGGACATGGTCCTTAGCTACCACTCTTCCCGGCCTAATTCAAATGGGAACGGTCCTCCGGCGAGCGTATGCAGGAAACCAGCGGGAGAGCGCGGGCATTTCCGCCAGTGCCCGGGCAACGGCCCCGCGGACGGGCAGGTCCGCCCCCATGAGAAAGCTCTGCCCCTCGGCGGGCGGGCCCACGTATTTCAAGCGCAACGCCGCATGAGGGCACATGACCTCCCGGAGAATGGACGGGCGCCTGCACGCCGCGTGACCTTACGCGGCGCACTGTGGCCGTTTCCGTCGGGGTATGAAACAGGCAGTACTAGGAGCAACGGTGCGAGCGGCGCCAAACAAGCGCGCCCAGCCCCAGCAGCCCCAATGTAAAGGTCGAGGGCTCGGGGATCATCGCCGTGATTTGCACGGTCCAATTCAGGACGCTGCTTTCAAAGTTACCGGAAAGGTCGGTGAAGAAGAGCGTCCACTCCCCGTCCGAATCTTCATCCAGGGGACTGCAAAAGCTATTCAGCGCCACCGTTCCGTGATCCGGCAGGTAAGACTCGCCGGACTGGGGAATTTCGACCAAATGAATGGGGCCGTTGGCCGCCTGGTCGTCGAGTGTGATATTGGGGAAACCCGCGGTCGAGAATCCAAACGTGAATTGCGGCTCACCGGCATTCGGAGGATTACCCGAGCCTACCCGGTTCAACAGGGGCACCGTCAGCCCTGGATTGTCATAAGACAGATGGGCATAGAGATCGCCATTCCACCCGCCCGTGACGTTGAGGATGACGTTGACGTCTATGAACGTCCAACTGCCACCGTAGGTGGGCGGATGCGCGGCCTCCCAATCAATGGGCATGGTGAAGGCGACGCCCGTGGGGTTGTCATCTGGAATGACTACCGCCGGACTCAGTGTTTGCGTCCAGGAATCGGTGACGGTTTCGGCCCGCAACACCCCGAGTGCGCTTATCAGCGCCAGGCTGGTTATTGTCAGCTTCTTCATCGTAAAATCCTTCTACTCCGGTGGTTACTGGTTGTACTTCAGGCGGTAATAGGCCTGGCTGGGCCGGCCTCCGAGGTCGCTGAAATCATCCGCGATCTGGAACTGGCCGGTCGTGTTCATGGCCGGCGTGATAAACCAGCTTCGAATCGTGCCTGAGAAGTCGGCGGCTGTGGCGCGCTGGGCTTCGTAGGCAAGACCCGGCACCCCCTGGAACCTAACCGTGACGGGGCCGCTCGCCGGCACCGTGGGCGTCTGCGGCTGGCCGTACCAATCGCCCTTGACAACCTGGATGGTCCTGCTGCGCTTTTCGCCGCGGGTGTCAACGACCGTGTAGTTGAACGTGTCGTTATTGTTATTGGCCGGGTAGTAGAACAGCAGCCCCGGATGCGACGAGTAGCTTTCGAGTTTCCCGCCGTTTGACGAGACCTTCTCGAAGCTCTCCATCACCACCGCCTCGCCGTCCAGCGGGTCGGGATTGGGGAACAGCTTCGACACCGGGATCTTCCAAGTGGTATTGGTGGAGCGGAGAACAACCAGGTTGGTGGCAAAGGGCACGTGATGCACCCGCAGAACACCATTGGTCCGGAGCAGTTCTTTGTCCCACACCAGGTCCGGGTCGCCGGCCACCGGCATCGCCGGGTCAATCGCGGCGAACGGCGTGCCGCTGTAGCTCGCGGCGACGAAAAGCGGCCACTGGTCATTGGCCTGGAGCGTCGCGCCCCGGTTGGTGACATACAACGTGCCGCCCTCGGTCATCGTGCCAATACCGGCGACCTGGTCGTGCGCATAGGCCCGGTCTATATCCACGCCGGTCATGCTGCCGGCTTCCAGGGTCACGTTGCCGCTGTTGAGATCGGTAAGCGTGCCATATTGCTGGCCGGTGGCGAGCAGGCCCGGAGCCA
>CAZHEW010000182.1:0-6811 GCA_964531815.1 uncultured Verrucomicrobiota bacterium | reverse complement strand
AGCAGCCTTCACCGGCTTTCACCAGCCAATCTACCAACAACTCACGAATGCGCCCGATGAAGGGAATGAGTTTAGCCTTTGGACTTTGAGTGCCAGACGCTAGGATTGAGTGTGTTTCGTCCCTGCATAGATCTTCACGAGGGCAAAGTGAAGCAGATCGTAGGCGGCACGCTTGGCGCTGAGCCCGGACGGTTGCAGACGAATTTCGTTTCGGATCGGCCGGCGGCGTGGTATGCGGACCTCTATAAGCGTGATGGGCTGGGCGGCGGGCACGTGATTATGCTCGGCCCGGGCAATGAAGCCGAGGCGCGTGCGGCCTTGCAAGCATACCCGGGAGGTTTGCAGATCGGCGGCGGGATACACGTTGACAACGCCCGAGCCTGGCTGGACGCCGGCGCGTCGCATGTGATTGTCACCTCCTGGGTGTTTCGCAATGGACAGGTGGATTGGGAACGTCTTGCGGAACTGATCGCGGCGGTCGGCGAGCCTCGCCTGGTCTTGGACCTGAGCTGCCGCCGGCGCGGCGAAGATTACTTCGTGGTGACCGACCGCTGGCAGAAGTTTACCGACGTGGTGATCAGCCCGGCGAACCTGGGCAAACTGGCCGGCGCCTGTGCTGAATTCCTCATTCACGCTGTTGATGTGGAAGGGCAGTGTTGCGGTATTGATCAGGAGTTGGTTTCGAAACTGGGCCAGTGGTCGCCCCTCCCGACCACCTATGCCGGCGGCGCACGTTCGCTCGCCGACCTGGAGACGGTCACGCGGCTGGGGCAGGGGAGGATTGACCTGACCATCGGCTCCGCGTTGGATATTTTTGGCGGTAGCGGCGTGCGATACGTGGATGCCGTGGGCTTCAACCGCCGGCACAATGCATCGTGAACCCCAGGCGGCTGACTGCGCGTCACCACCTGAGAAAACACGTGCAAAGCGCCGAGCCCGGTGAACAGCCGGATGAGGCGCAGGACTGGGGTTTACTTTCCGCCCTCCAGCCAGGCGAGGTGGAAGCGGGCAAGAGTGATCTTCTCGTAGGCATTGGTATAGCCACATTCATAGAGGCAGCCGATGGACTTGTCCGGCAGCACAGCGAGACAAGAATAGGCAGCCGGCGCTTCGTGAAGCGTCCGGGCGACTGGCCAAGTCTTGCCATCATCGCGGCTCACGCGCACGGTCAGGTTGGTTCGGCGCTTGCCGGCTGGATTTGAGAAGAGAAGCCGCCCGGCTTGTTTCCCCTCCGGCCAGCTGTAACGCAGGATGCTCGCCTGGCAGCGAGGCTCGACCAGTTCAGGGACGTATTCCGGCACCGTCCAGGTTTCCCCACCGTCGTGGCTGAGCGATTGGCCGCGTCGGCTTGCCTTGGCGGTCGTTCGCATGTTGAGCAGCAGGCTCCCCTTGCCGTCGGCCAGTTCAACAACCTGCGACTCGTTCATCTGGGGCCTCGCAGTGCCACCGAGCTTCCAGGTTTCGCCGTGGTCGTCGCTGTAAATCACATGCGAACCGTCTCCAGGGGCGGAGCTGTTGGCGGGCGGGGAATTCGTGTGTGAGAACGAGTGGTCGCAGGGAATTACCAGGCGGCCTTGGTGTGGTCCGTGCCGCATCTGGATGCCAACACCGGGTCCGGTTGCGTACCAGCCCCACGTTGCCTCTTTGGTCGAGGCGGTTATGTTTGTGGGCGCAGACCACGTCTGGCCGTGATCCCTGCTCCGGGTGACCCAAACGGTGCGCGTTCCACCGGGGCCGCGCTGCTTGATTCGCTCCTCGCCGGTGTCGCCCGGATTATGCGTCAGCAACAACCAGATCGTCCCGGACTGCTCATCCACTACCGGGCAGGGGTTCCCGCAGGTATTTGGTCCGTCATCCCAAACCACCTGCTGCGGGCTCCACGTCCTGCCACCGTCAGTGGATATTCGGAGCAGCAAGTCAATGTCGCCTGTATCCGACGCGCTGTTCTTCCGCCCTTCGCAGAAGGCCAACAGCGTTCCATTAGTCGTGGCGATCAGGGAGGGGATGCGGTAAGTGTGATAGCCGTCCTGGCGGGCGACGAAGACGTCCTGTTGCTGGAGCCCGGAGGAGTTTCTGCCAGCGATGGGTTTTCGGCAGAGTAGCATGCGCTGAGCGGAGCGAACGCTGGCCTCCCCCTCGCCGTGTCCTTCGCCCGTGGGGAACAAGCTGTGCCCCGAGCAGTCGTGCCGAAACCATGCTGGGCCAGCCAAACTCAACCAAGCCTCCGGCTGGGCCGCAAAGCTCTTCGTTGAGTTGAAAGCAATTCCAGCCACCAACGCTCCCGCCAACATAATTCTGTGCGTGCAATTCATCAGAGAGATTCTAGTGCAGTACATGTCAGACGGCATCCTTTAAGACAAAGCGCAGCCGGACGCGTCCGGGGCCTGGCTGAAACCCAAACGGCGGCCGCCCGGATGCCCGAGCAACTCGCTTATGTCTTTGACGGGCCGGGCGGGTTTTCGTAGCGTCTGCGGGCTGTCACAGCGCAAATGATCAAGTATATCTTAACGAAGTTCATCGGCTCGAAGAATGACCGCGAGGTGCGGCGCCTGCGCCCTTTGGTGGCGAAGATCAACGCCATCGAGGCCGAGCTCCAGAAGGTTTCCGACGACGTCTTGCGCCAGAAGACCGCCGCCTGGAAGGAGGAGATGTCCGGGATTCAGGACAACGAGAAGCTGGCGCACCGGCTGGGTGAGATCCTGCCTGAGGCTTTTGCCGTCGTGAAGAACGCCTGTCGGCGCCTCTGCGGGTCCGAGATCATCGTGCGCGAGCATCCATTGAAATGGGAGATGATCCCCTTCGACGTGCAGCTCATCGGTGGTTACGCACTGCATTCGGCACGGATCGCTGAAATGGCCACCGGCGAAGGCAAGACGCTGGTCGCCACCCTGCCGGTGTATCTTAACGCCCTGAGCGGTCGCGGCGTCCATATCGTGACTGTTAACGATTATCTTGCAGCGCGCGACAGCGAATGGATGGGAGCGGTGTATAAGTTTCTGGGTCTGACCGTGGGCTGCATTTTGCACGACCAGCCGCCGCGCGTCCGGCGCGAGCAATACAACTGCGACATTACTTACGGCACCAATGCTGAGTTCGGGTTCGACTATCTCCGCGACAACGGGATGGCGGCGCGTAAGGAGGAGCAGGTTCAGCGGGGCCACTATTACGCCATCGTGGACGAGGTGGACTCAATCCTCATTGACGAGGCGCGCACGCCGCTCATCATCAGCGGCCCGGCGGTGGTCACGCACGACGAGCAGTATGCGAATTTCCGGCCGCAAGTCGAGGCGCTTTACCATGTGCAGGAGCGCCTGTGCAACCGTTTTCTGTCCGAAGCGCAGGAGTTGCTGCGCAAGCTGCGCCCTGCCGACGGCTCCAACCCCGAACATCCGGAGGAACTCGAAAGGCAGATCGGCCTCCTGCTGTTCCGGGTCAAATGTGGCCAGCCCAGGTCCGAGGGCCTGCTGAAGTTCCTGGAGGAGCCCGAGAACCTCCGCCTGATGAACCAGGCAGAACTTCAGCTCCACGCCGACCAAAAGAAGATTGAGCTCTACAAGGAGAAGGAGGAGTTATTCTTCGCGATTGATGAGAAGAGCCACGAAGCGGACCTCACCGAGAAGGGGCGCAACTATCTCAGCCCGAAGGACCCGGACGCCTTCATGCTGCCCGACCTGCCCACGGCGCTACACGGGATTGATAATGGTCCCGAGGAAGACGCGCGCAAGCGACTGGAAGCCAAGACCAAGCTCCAGCAGGAGTTCGAGACCAAGGCACAGCGCATTCACGCGATCTCGCAGTTGCTCAAAGCGTACTGTCTGTATCAGAAGGACGTTCAGTACGTCGTGCAGGACAACAAGGTCATCATCGTGGATGAGAACACAGGCCGCCTGATGACGGGGCGGCGGTGGAGCGACGGTCTGCACCAGGCCGTCGAGGCCAAGGAGCAGGTCGAGATCGAGCGCGAGACGCAGACACTGGCGACGATCACCATCCAGAACTACTTCCGCCTCTACCACAAGCTGGCTGGCATGACCGGCACCGCGGAGACCGAAGCCTCTGAGTTCTTTGACATCTACAAATTGGGCGTGCTGGTCATCCCCACCAACAGGCCGGTGGCGCGTAAAGATGCGAACGATTCCGTCTATAAGACCAAGCGCGAGAAGTACAGCGCCGTCCTTAAGGAGATCAAGGAAATCCACGGCAAGGGCCGGCCCATCCTGGTCGGCACCATTTCTGTCGAGGTCAGCGAGCACCTGTCGCGCATGCTCAAACGGGAGGGAATCATCCACTCGGTGCTTAACGCCAAGTTCCACCAGCAGGAGGCAGAGATTGTCACCCGCGCCGGGCAGCGAGGCTCCGTGACCATCGCGACCAATATGGCCGGCCGCGGCACCGACATCAAGCTTGGTCCCGGCGTAGCCGAAGCCGGCGGCTTGCACGTCATGGGCACGGAGCGCCACGAGGCGCGCCGGATTGACCGGCAGTTGCGCGGTCGTTGCGCGCGCCAGGGCGACCCGGGTTCCTCGCACTTTTTCATCTCCCTCGAAGATGATCTGATGCGCTTGTTTGGCTCTGACAAGATCGTCAAGTACATGGAGAAGATGGGCCTCGAAGAAGGCCAGGAACTGGAACACCCGCTGCTCAACCGGTCCATAGGCCAGGCCCAGAAGCGCGTCGAACAGCACAATTTTCAGATTCGCAAACGCACGCTCGAGTACGACGACGTGATGAACAAGCAGCGCGAAGTCATCTACGGCTTCCGCAACGAGATCATTCACTCCCCTGATGTCCGCGACCGCCTCATGGACATCATGGAAGAAGTCGTGCTGCAGAAGGTCGAGCAGTTCACCACGGTCGAGACCGATTTTCACGACTGGAAAGTGCGCTCCCTGGCCGACTGGGTGAACCTGAACTTCCCCATCGGCATGCCCGAAGAGGAAATCGTCAAAGCCGCCGAGTCGGGCAAGGAAGACCCGGTCAAGGGCTCTATCTTCGAGAACCTCAGCGCGGCGCAATTCTCCGTCTGCAACTTCGTTTCGGACAGCGTCCGCAAGGTCTACGAGATCAAGATCAGCTTTGAGAATCCCGAGGCGCTCAAGGAGGTCGAGCGCTACACGATCCTGAGCGCCATTGACAAGCTGTGGCAGGAGCATCTCTATGAGATGGACAGCCTCCGCTACAGCATCGGGCTGCGCGCGCACGGCCAGCGGGATCCGCTAATCGAATACAAGGCTGAGGCGTACAAGATCTTTGATGAGTTGATGGTCAACATTAAGACTGAGATCTGCCACAATATCTTCCGCAGCGCGTCCAGCCTGATGGCCTTTGAAAACTTCCTCCGCACTGTGCCCCAGCAGACTACGCACCAATCTACGAGCGCCTTCGGCGGCACCACGACGGGGACAGCCACGAGCGCCGGGCCGACGCGGCGCGCACCTCAACAAGGCAGCGACATTGTCAGCGAAGCCGCGGCCGCCGTCGAGAGGGCCAAGCCGGTCCGGGTTGGCCCCAAGGTCGGCCGCAATGATCCTTGCCCGTGCGGCAGCGGCAAGAAATACAAGCAGTGCTGCGGCAAGAATTGATCGAAGCGAGCAGGCGTGGTTGGCTAGTCCGGCGCAAAAAAAAGAGAGAAGATCGGAGTCTTCTCTCTGGTTATGCCCGGGGGGAATCTGCCCTGGCCGTCAGCTGACAGGATTTTGGAGCCGGGGTCAGCCAGTTCCCAGCGCGGCGACCAACTTTGGCAGGACCACTTCCCTGGAGAAGAGCGAGCGCACGGCTGCGGATGGCTGCCGTGCCGCGCAGCTTCCACCAAGGCAGAGCTGTTGAATCTGTTGTTGCTTCGCTATTCTGAGTAGAATTCAGAACTGGGGCAGACGCAGTTTGCCCGCGATGAAGTAGAGCATGGTGATGAGATACTCTGGGGAGCGATAGCCCCGCGCCTTGCGTTTGGTGGCTTGGAAGAGACTGTTGAGTCCTTCCATGAAGGCGTTGGTCACGCCCCATTTCCAATGGACGAGAATTCCTGCCAGATGCCGCTCCACCATCTCCGCCGCCTTCACCATTGGGGCCAGCAGCGTCGCCGAGTGCTTCCGGGCCACCGCGCGCACCAGCCGGCACCACGCCGCAAAGCGCGTCCGGGCCCGTCCCGCCGTCGGCTCCCGATAGACGCCCTGAAACATCAGCCGCAACTGATAGGCTTTGGCCGTACAGAGCGCTTCGGTGTCCAACCGCGCCAAGTGCGCTTGCTCCTTCTCGGTCAGGTTTTGAGGGTTCTTGCGCCAAATCCAGCGAGTGAACTCGAGCAGCCCGGCGCGAGTTTCATCGCCGCAGCGGGCCTCGGCTTTACGCACCTGGTCCACCGCCTGGTTGACTTGGGCCAGGACGTGATATTTGTCGTTGACCACCTCGGCGTTGCGGCACGTGTCAGCGATGCCCGCCGCGTAGGCCGGATTCATGTCCACACTGGCCTGCGTGATCGCGTGCCGATGGCCATTGTGCGCTTCCAGGGCCTCGACAAAGCGGGTCTAGGTTTCCCGGTCCTTCCCTTCGGTGGCGAAGAGCACGCGCTTGCGGATCAGGTCGGCGAAGACGGTCAGATAAGTGTGGCCCTTGCGGATGTTCAATTCATCGGCTCCGACGCAACAAACGCTGGAAAAGTCGGCTTCGGCATACGCCGCGTCCACCTGGCGGAAGAGCATCCGCCACAGCCGGGTGTCGGTTTCGCCCGTGGCCTCGGCGACCTTGCTCATGGGCATCTCGCGCATGAGCAGCAGGGCAAAGGCCTCAAAGCCTTTGGTGAAATGTGTCCAGA
>CAZHEW010000181.1:2239-6841 GCA_964531815.1 uncultured Verrucomicrobiota bacterium | reverse complement strand
TTGTCGAGCCGGGTCTGGAACAAGTCGGCCATGACCGCCAGTTTGACGGGGCCATGCGGCGAGTCGAACGCGTCGGCCACGGCACCGCTGCCACGGCCACCACAGCCGATCAGTGCCAGGCGAATCGTGTTGTCTTCCCCGGCGTGGACCCACGGAAGGCTCACTCCAGCCAGGGCGGATGTGGCCACCGCCGCGCTGCCGCGCGCGAGGAACTTCCGCCGGGAGAGCTCGTTCTGTTTTGAAGACGGATTCATACTTTTCATGAGTCAAATAGGTCTTAGGTTGCCACGGCCACGCCAGAGGGAAGCCGCTTTCATATCAGTCATCAGCCCTGCCGTTCACTCAGCGCCCCGAATCCAGTTCAACGTTGCCGCACAAATGCACCTCCAGGCCAAGCTCGGCGAACAGGGCGGCCTTGATGCGGCAGGCGCGGTGAGCCTCTTTGGCGCTGGGTGCATACACCACCTGAATATGGTTGGCCTTATGCCGCGCCATAAACTGGTCGCGGGTTACTCCATCCAGAACGGCATGCATGATGGGCCATTGCGGCGTGGTCAAGCGCAAGCGGCGCTGGCTCTCTTTCTCCGGCAGCCTTACCGCCTTGCCGACGCCGAGGTCGCAGTGCAGTTTTCCGTCCATGACGAAAACGCGGCTCCAGACGATCGGGCCGGGCTTCGAAACGCCCTGGATGGAACCGCCACCGAGGCGGAAATACATGGGCGGCTGGCGGTAGCTGGTCGCGCCCCGGTATCCGCCCATCAAGTGGGCGGGCGGCACAGCCCCCGAGATTAGGAACACCCAGATGAAATCGCTCACACCGCCGCCCCTAAACTGCTCGCCCCAGCGGACATCATGCAGAGTGTTCTCAGGTGCAAAACCCAACTCCCGCCACAGCCGGTAGGTCACCATGCCATCCAGGCCGGCACACTCATCCACCTCGTTGAAATGCGGTATGGCATCTCCGGCAAACAGCACCCGGCTGGACTTGGCTGCTTCCACCGGTGGCCGGTCCGCGCTATTCAACAGGCCCTCCGCGAGGTCGCTGGCCGGCACCAGGTCCTTGAGTCCCTGCTGGTACTGAATGCCCACGGCGTCGCACCCAAATTCGTCCGCCAACCTGACGGCAGCGACATACATCTTGCACTGCTGCAAAGTCTGCGCTTCGGTCAACTGGGTTTCCTCTTTCCGGCCCCAATCAAAGGCCATGCCCTTCTTGCGCAGCCAGTCCAGGACGGCGCGCGCTTCCGCGTCGCTCACCCGCTGCATGGCGGCGTAGAGCGTAGATTGGCTCAGACGCTCCTTGAATACGCCGGTGGGATGCAGCAACTCGTCCGGGATGATGGCGTTGAACATGCCCATGCAGCCTTCGTCAAAGATGCCCATGATCGCCTTCTGCTGGCGAAATCGGCGGGCGGCGCATTGGCCGAATTGCTGGTCGGCCAGCGGCAGCTTGAGCAGGCGCAAGTCCTTGACGTGGCTCTGGTCATGCGTCACCACTCCCGTCTGCAACCACTGCCGAAGGCCAGCGCGGAAGAAGTCATCCTTGAAGTCCTTGCTCCAAAGCGTGCTGTAGCGGACACCGGCTTTGGTCAGGGAGCCGTTGATGTTTAGCATGCCCACCAGGCCTGGCCACATGCCGCTCCAATTGGCCACCGTGAGAATAGGGCCGCGATGGGTCGTCAGGCCGGCAAGCACGTGATGGGTGTATTGCCAGACAGCCTCAGCTACGATCAGGGGGGCCTGCGGGTCGAGTTTGCGAAACACTTCGATCCCCATCCTCTGCGAGTCAATGAACCCGTGCTGCTTCTGCTGGTCGTAGGCATGCGCACGCACAACCCTCCAACCCTCCGCCTTGAGCGCCCTGCCAAGGGCGGCCTCCATTCTGGCCTGCTCCGGCCAGCATTCTTGATTAGCCGAAAGCCGCAGGTCGCCGCTGCAGACCACGTAAACGGTTTTGGGCGAAAGAGAATTCCTGGTTTTCATGTTTTGGCTATTGCTCAAAGACTCTGCGACGTCTTCTAGCACATTGGCAGCGTGAAGTCACTGTATCTTTTTGGCCAGTGAACGCGCCCGGTGTACTGCACACCAATGCGCCCCGCCTCCGCACCCAAAACAGCAAGCTGGCGATGTCCATGCGCGTCAGCCTTACGGCCAGCGCAAGCGATAAAAGCAACCAGGCTGACTGCGGGCAAAAGTGTCAGTGAACACAATAGAGCCCGTAGCACTGGCCGTCACCGTGCCAACTACGGCCCACGTCTTCAAGTCCTGCGAGGAGAGCACGCTGTATGACTGGCCGCTCTGGCCTGTCCCATTGAGAATAACGGCTTCCCGAACCGGAGCGTTGATTTGAACCTTAGGTGGCATCACGGCTTGGAAACGATAAAAACGGCTTGGACGGCTGGTGCCGGCGGGATCCGTGAAGCTGAATTCGCCGTTGCCGTTTACCGTCACCGTTCCAATCACGGTCCAGACCTTCCAGTCCTCCGAGCAGAGGACTTGCAAGGTCTGACCGGCTTGGCCTGTCCCGCACAGGATAACCGGGCCACCGAACACATTCTGAATTTGAAGCGTCACCCATGGGGCATTAGTGGCCGGAGGCTGCGCTGGGCCATTGTTCGGCGGGAGCGGAACAGTATGACTGATCTCGTTCGAGAAGTCGCTCTCCGCCTTATTAGCATCGCAGGCTGTTACGGCAAAGAAGTAGGTGGCGCCGCCAACCAGGTTTGTGACTCTGGTGGTCGTCAGGTTGCCTACCGCGATGTAATTCGTATAAGTGCGGCTGGCTGGCCCCACATAGAGCCGGTACTCGCTGATGCCGCTGCTGGGGCTGGGATCCCAGGCCAGAGTCACACTGCTTTGTCCTTGCGCGGCAACGCTGATTGCTGCGGCGAAGAGCGCAACCCCTAACCGACAGTCGAAGCCAAGAGGCCCGCCATGTTTGCCGAACCTGCCGCTGGCCCGGTAGCGTTGGATCACTCTCGAAACGCAACTTGGCCGAAACGGGTGCTTCCGGCAGTTGAAAAGCCGGCGACAGGCCGCCAGGAGTGCAGTCTGGTTTTCGGGTGCATGTCGGCACGAACGCATACTCATCGTCTAACACGCCCTGTGCAGATGGCGCAACCGGAACATACCGAAATCGGCCCAAGGAAATCCCTTGTCCCAAATCGGCGGTATTACCCCAAAGTCGGGCGAAACCAACTATGGTGGTTGCGGTGGATAGGCCCTGCAGCATTCGAGGTCCTGGCGACCGCAATTCAGACTTCCTGCGATATCAATCCTGATCGCAAGGCGAAACGGACCAACCCCGGAATATCGAATATCTTGAGGCTCCGCATCAGCCTAACCCTGTGGTATTCCACGGTTTTCGCGCTTATATTGAGGGATAAAGCAATGGCCTTAGTGGTCTGGCCCTCGGCAATGAGCTGGAGGATCTCGCGCTGACGTGCGCTCAACCGCTCAATCGGGTGGTCTGCAGTTGGAGTTGAGTGCGAGAAAGCCCCATGGTGGAGGTGAGATGCGATTTCACGGCTGAGATAGATTCCTCCGCCAGCGACACGTTGCAGGGCTGCTTCCAGTTCCCCGATAGCTCCCCGCTTGAGCAGGTAGCCCGAGGCTCCCACTCGCAGGGCACGCCAGTAATACACCTCGTTCTCGTGACGGGAAAGGATGATAACCCGCACCCGCGGAAAGGCCCTGACGATTCGCTCTGTGGCATCCAGACCATTCAGGTTGGGCATGGAAATATCCATGAAAACGACATTCGGGTGCAGGGATTTCACCAACTCGATCGCCTCGCGACCGTCGCTGGCCTCGCCAACCACCTCCACGCCGGCGAGTTCCTTAAGCACCTCGCGAATGCCTGCGCGGACAATCGGATGGTCGTCCACCAGAATCACACGAGTAGGTTTGTGTGAATGTGCGCTCATACAAAGGAATAGAGGCCGGTAATCCCCCACCTTTACTCCCGGGGAACCGTTTGCACCGCCGGGGAGAGACAACACCCCCCGCGCCGTATGCGCCAGCGGCCAGCGGAACCGCAGGCCGAACAGAATCTCCCAGCTAGTGTTGACAACCTGTTGCCCAGCATAACTAACTATAGAACGAGAGGCGGCGACCCGCAACCTGCTGCAAATAACACTTCAGCGCATCTCGGCTTCCTGCGCCCGAAACAAAACCGGTTCGGCTGGAAGCAGCCAGTTCAACGATTCCTTTCTCGCCGACGGGGCGTTCACGCCAGGTTTCGCCCTGCCAACGATCCTTGGCGCCGTGTACAAGGGGTGTACACGGGGTGCTCACGGGATGCACACGCTTCCATACTGTGTACAGCCATTGAGCATCCCTTGAGCATCCCGCGTACACCCCTTGTACACGGCAACTGAATGGCGATACTCAGGCCCGGTTTTGTTCGGATTCGGCAGCCGGGCGGTGGCAAGGTGCTCAGGTTGGTTGGGCAGGCACCATGGCTGCCAGCGACTGCGTCAGGCAATGTGTCCAATAAATGGACAGTTCGCAAAACCCTCGACTTCGGGCAGTTGCCGGAAGGGGAATGGTGGCTCAGTGCTGCTACCAGAAAGCGAGATGCCTGTGCCGTATTATCTTGTG
>CAZHEW010000181.1:0-2139 GCA_964531815.1 uncultured Verrucomicrobiota bacterium | reverse complement strand
GCGGACCTCGTGGAACTGGATTATCATCATACCAGGGACGGCAAATTCATCGTCATCCACGACGCCGATTTGGACCGCACCACCAACGCAACCAACCGCTGGACGGAGAAGAGGATCAAAGTGGCGACGAAGACCGCGGCGGAAATTCAGAGCCTGGATGCCGGTGGTTGGTTTGCCCCGCAGTATGCCGGGACGCCAATTCCCTTGCTGACGGAGGCGCTCGACATGATCCAAGCCGGTGGTGTAACCCTGATCGAGCGCAAGGAAGGCGCGCCACCTGACTGCATCAGGTTGCTACGCGACAAGGGGCTGATCAACAAGGTGGTTGTGCAGGCTTTCGATTGGGAGTATTTGCGGACTTTTCACGAGCTGGAGCCCGAACAGGTGCTCGGCGCGCTCGGCCCACCGGCAAATCTGTCGAATGGCAAGAAGCCGGTTGGCATGGCCAAGGAGTTGGACGCCGCATGGCTGGAGGAGCTGCAGAAGACCGGAGCGAAAGTCGCCGTCTGGAGCAACAAGGTCTCACGCGAGGCGGTGCAACAAGCACATCAACGCGGCCTGAAGGTGTGGGTCTATACCATTAACGAACCGGCAGCCGCGAACACGCTGCTCGATATGGGGGTGGACGGCCTTATCACGGACAACACGGCGTTGTTGTGGAAGACAATCGCGCTGCGCGCGCTGGCCCGGAATTCGTAGTTCGGCAAGACTTGCGCGCAACTCGCAGCCGGTGGGCTCGGAGCATGTCAGCCACTACTTCTGCCCCTGACCGAGGCGGTGAGCAGAAAGCCCGTCAGCCGGTGCCTATTCCTTTTTTGCCGCCCTAACCTCGATGTGCAGGTCGCGCAACTGGCGCCCCGAAGCGGGGGACGGTGATTCGGTCATCAAGCAAGTGCCCTTGGCGGTCTTGGGAAACGCGATCACGTCCCGGATGCTTGCTGTGCCGCACAGAATCGCGATCAGCCGGTCGAAGCCGAGGGCAATACCGCCATGCGGCGGGGCACCATAACGGAACGCATCGAGCATGTAGCCGAAGCGCAGTTTGATTTCATCCGGCGGAATCTGCAGTACCTCTTCGAAGACGGTCTTCTGCACGTCGGGCCGGTGGATACGGATTGAGCCGCCGCCCAACTCCACGCCGTTCACCACAACATCGTAGTGCTGGCCACGAACCTTCTTGGGGTCGGTCTTGAGCATGGAAACGTCTTCCGCCACAGGTGCGGTGAACGGGTGATGGCTGGAATACCAGCGGTTCTGTTCCTTGTCGAAGCTGAGCAGCGGAAAATCCACGATCCAGAGGAAGTCGAACCGGTCGGCAGCGATGGCAAGCTTCCCCTGGCCTTTGAGCACATCAGCGCAGTAAAGGCGGATTCGGCCGAGGATTTCGCAAGCCGTCAGCCATTGGTCGGCGGCGAACAGGATCAGGTCGCCCTCCTGGATTCCGAGTTTGCTGGTCAGCGCCGCTTTCTCGGCATCGCTGAAGAAGCGGACGATGGGTGATTTCCACTCGCCGCCTTCGACCTTGATGTAGGCCAGACCTTTAGCCCCAAAGCCCTTGGCGTATTCGGTCATGGTATCCATTTGACCTTGCGTGACGCAAGCGAGCCCCTTGGCGTTGATCGCCTTGACAACGCCTTGATTGGCGATGGCGCCGCTGAAGATCTTGAATTTGCTGCTTCGGAACTCCTCGGTGAAGTCCACCAACTCCATGTCGAAGCGGGTGTCGGGCTTGTCACTGCCGTAGCGGTTGATTGCCTCCTGAAAGGTGAGCCGCTTGAAGGGCGTGGAAATATCGAGGTTCAGCGCCGAATTCCAGATGCGCTTGAGCAGGCCTTCGATCAGGTTGTAGATGTCCTCGCGCTCGATGAACGACATCTCGATGTCAATCTGGCTGAACTCGAGCTGCCGGTCGGCCCGCTGGTCCTCGTCGCGGAAACAGCGGGCGATTTGGTAGTAGCGCTCGACGCCGCCGACCATAAGGATCTGCTTGAACTGCTGCGGTGACTGGGGCAGCGCGTAAAACGTTCCCGGGTCACGGCGGTTCGGCACGAGGAACTCGCGCGCGCCTTCAGGCGTGCTCTTGAAGAGGATGGGCGTCTCGACTTCCAGGAATCCCTGCTCGTCCATGAACCTGCGCGT
>CAZHEW010000180.1:0-6955 GCA_964531815.1 uncultured Verrucomicrobiota bacterium | reverse complement strand
GGCAACACGGCCGAACAGACGGCGGCAAAGAACTGGGCGGCGGGAGTCATCCAAAGCCAGCAGGGGCGGTATCAATACATATTCCTGGCCGAGCACTATCAATGGTTCTACGGCGAGGACGGCCGCACGAGCTGGTATGCCAACTGGAAGGACTTTTGCGATCAATACGGCGTTGACCTTGCCCTGTCGGGCAACAACCACATCTATGTGAGAACCTATCCGCTTTACAACGACCTGGTGGTCGCCAACGGGCAGGGAACGGTGTATATGGAGGCCCCATCCTCGGACGGCGAGCGCGGGGTGGAGGCGGGGACGCTCATCTACAATACCGACAAGATCGCGTACACCTACTCCAGCCACACTATTTCCGGCGGCACGCAGGTCAAGACCATCGGCTGTGTGCTGGTGAAGGTCAACTCCCAGGGCATCACGACCAAGCTGGTCTACCTGGACGATAACAAGGTGGCTCATGTGGCGGACGAAAACACCGTCGGCCTCGCCCCCACGCTTTCCGAGGGCGGGCTGAGCCGGGTGGTGGATGCGGGCGGCGCGGTGAGTTTGAGCGTTGCGGCCAGCGGCACGGCGCCCTTGAGCTACCGCTGGCAGTTCAACGGGACTCCTGTGGCGGGGGCGACGACGAGCCGGTTGACGTTCAGCGCGGCGCAACTGACCAACGCGGGCAATTACGTGTGTGTGGTCACGAATGCCGGCGGCAGCGTGACCAGCCGCGTGATGACGCTGACGGTGTATCCGGTGCAGCATACGGTGTTCCTGGACGACTTCGAGACCAATAGCGCTTCGCGGTGGCAGGTGAACCAGAGTTCGGCTGATACCCGGGCGACGTTTAGTTACGACTACGCGGGGATGGGGATACCCTCGGCGCCGCATGCCGCGGGCGGGACGACGCGAGGGTTGCGGCTGGAGGCGAACCTGATGGCGGGGGCAGCGGCGGCGCTGTCGTTGTCTCTGGCGGGCCAGAGTTTTGCGGGGGATTACCGGGTGCGGTTTGACCTGTGGATGAATGCGAACGGGCCGTTTCCGGAGGGTGGCGCGGGTTCGTCGCAGCACGCGACGGCGGGGGTGGGGACGGCGGGCAATCGGGCGCAATGGACCGGCAGCGGGAGCACGGCGGACGGTTGCTGGTTTGCGGTGGACGGGGAGGGTCAGGCGGGGGACACCTCGACGGGTTCAGGGGACTTTTGTGCTTATGCGGGGACATCACTGCAGAGCGCGGGCAGCGGGGTCTATGCGGCGGGGACGGAGACGAACGCCAAAGGCAATCAGCACGCCTATTATGTGGCGGCGTTTCCGGGCGGGGCGGCGGCGCCGGCGTTGCAGCAGGCCAGCTATGCGCAGCAGACGGGAGGTTTGGCGGACGGGACGGTGGGATTTGTGTGGCGGGAGGTGATGGTGGCGCGGCGGGGGAATGAGGTGGACTGGGCGATAGACGGGATACGGCTGGCGACGATGACCAACGCGACGTTCAGCGGGAGCAATGTATTTGTGGGGTATTGGGACATGTTCACGTCGCTTACTGACAACACGAATTTGAGCTTCGGATTGGTGGACAACGTGCGGGTGGAGGTGCCGGTCATCCCGCCCGCCATCACGACGCAGCCGCAGAGCCAGTCGGCCATTCAAGGGACCCCGGTCACCTTCACCGTCGGTGCCAGCGGCACGCCGGCGCCGGCTTTCCAGTGGCGCAAAGGCGGGACGCCGATCAGCGGGGCTACTGCAGCCAGTTATACGTTGAGCAACGTGCAGGTGGCGGATGCGGGAATCTATAGCGTGGTCGTCACCAACGTCGCGGGCAGCGCCACGAGTTGGAATGCGGTGTTGACAGTCTATGTGCCTCCGGCGATTAGCGCGCAGCCTGAGGATCAGAGCATTTCGGCGGGCGAGAATGTCACGTTCTCGGTGACGGCAACGGGGACGGCGCCACTGGCGTATCAGTGGCGTGTGAATGGAAACCGGATTCCAGGTGCGACGGGCAGCAGCTTTGCGCTGGCGAACGCCCAAGCCTCCGACGCCGGCAGTTACTCGGTCGTGGTGACCAATGTGGCGGGGTCAGTGATGAGTTCGAGCGCGACGCTGACAGTCTCGGTGGTGGATTCGCCGCCGGCCATCGTGGCGCAGCCGCAGAGCCTGACCCGCATTCAGGGCACGAACGCCGCTTTTTGGGTAACCGTGGCTGGCTCGCTGCCGCTGTATTACCAATGGTATTTCAACGGCGGCCCGCTGGCGGGGGCGACACAGAACAGCTACACCGATTCGAGCGTCCAGCCTGGCGACGCCGGCAGTTACAGGGTGGTGGTGACCAATGTTTTTGGCAGCGCGACCAGCGACGCGGCGATCTTAACCGTCCTGGTGCCGCCGAGCATTACGACCCAGCCGCAGAGCCAGGCAGTCATGCAGGGGGCTGATGTCACTTTTGCAGCGAGCGCAACGGGCACAGAGCCGTTGTTTTACCAGTGGCGCAAGAACGGAGCCAACCTCAGCGGCGCGACCGCCACTGGCTATGTTCTGAACGATGTGCAGGGGGCTGACGCGGGAACCTACACGGTGGTGATCACCAACGCAGGCGGCAGCGTGATCAGCGGGAACGCAGTGTTGACCGTGTATGTGCCGCCGGCGATCACTGTGCAGCCGGTGGGCCAAACACTGGCTGCCGGCTCCAGCGCAACTTTCAGCGTGACCGCCACGGGGAATCCGCCGCCGGCTTACCAGTGGCGTCGCAACGGGGTGAGCCTCTCCGGGGCAACGGCCAGCAGCTACACCAGGGGCAACGTCCAGTCGGCGGATGTGGGCCTGTACTCGGTAGTGGTCAGCAACCTGGCGGGCGGCGTCACCAGTTTGGAGGCCGCCTTGACTTTGACGGCTGCCGTTGCGTTTCAGGACGACTTCGAGTCGGGGAACATGAACAACTGGACAATAGCCACCAACGCCACCGCTACCGTCCTGACAATTTCGACTGCACAGAACCACACCAGCGAAGGGAGCAACAGCGCCTATCAGCCCAACTCGAGCGCTTACATGTACCACAACCTCGGCAGTTACAGCGGGCACACGAGGGCAAGCTTCTATTGGTATGAGTACATGGACGGCTCCAAGTCTTACCTCGAACTGCGTTCCTATTCGGGCGGTTCCTACCCGGGCCCGCTGACGCAGGTCCTGGCCATCGGCAAATACAACTCTGTTACCGCGCCGAACGAGACATGGGACATCAAGAAGTACCAACTGAGGGTATTGTACTCGAGCGCAGGCAACAGCGGTTGGATGAACTGCGTGACCAACACTTCCGGCGGCATGCGGTCTGCCGGCTGGCACAAGTTCTCGATCGAGCGGTTGGCGGACGGAACCACGGTCAATTTCAGCGTGGACGACGTTGCCACCCGGACTATTACCGATGTGACGGCTGCTGATTGGAACACGGTGTTCATCGGCACGGGCAGCGGCACCACCGCCATCACGGCCTATTGGGATGATGTATTGGTCGAATACTTCGACGCGCCGGCCATCGCTGTCCAGCCTGTGGGCCAGACTATTGCCGCTGGCGGCGGCGCCACCTTCAGTGTTACGGCCACCAACAATCCCCAGACCTACCAGTGGCGGCTCAACGGTGTGAACGTTCCAGGCGCGACGTCGTCTTCCCTCACGATTAACAACGCCCAGGCGGCCAATGCCGGTTCCTATACGGTTGTGGTAGCCAATGGGGTTGGGCCGACTGTCAGCGGCAACGCCGTGTTGTTGGTCGCGCCGGTGATCACCACTCAACCCATGAGCCAAACCAATCCGGTCGGCAGCACCGTGGTCTTCAGGGTCGTGGCGGCGGGTCAGACACCGCTGAACTACCAGTGGAAGAAGGACGGCGCGGACCTGACCGACGGGGGCAAGGTGTTGGGCGCGCACAGCGGGAGCCTGACACTTGCCAACATCGGGAAGCTTGACGAAGGGGTTTACACGGTTGGGGTCACCAATGCCGCCGGCGGTCTGCTGAGCGCCGCGGCGTTCCTGGTGGTGCCAGCCCCGCCGGCCGAACCCGGCCATTTCGACTCTGTCGGCCGCCTGCCCGACGGCTCGGTGCAACTGGCCATGAGCGGCACCCCCGGCAGCAGCTATCTGCTGCAGTGGACTGGCGACTGGCTGGCGTGGTCCAATCTCTGCACCCTGTCGGCCACCAACGGCTTGTTCTGGTGGTTTGACTGGTCTGCTTCGAACGCCTCCCAGCGCTTCTACCGCTTGCGAGTTGATCCCTGATTCCGAGTCGCTGGGCCGCGCGTCCCCGCGTCGCGGTTTGGCTGCCCTGATGTTTACAGCCTCTTCCTGCGCGCGTATGTTTACGGCCTTGTGGCTGTTGCGAAGAAAGACCGCGTTGTGGTGGGGCTAAGCGGAGGAGTAGATTCCTCTGCTGCTGCCGCATTGTTGGTCGAAGCGGGCTACGACGTGGTGGGGGTCACTCTTAAGCTGTGGTCTCACGACTGCCTGCTGCCGGTGGAAAACAAGAGCCGCGGTGAGCAGGCCGTCGCGGATGCGCAGGCTGTCTGCCACAGGCTTGGCATCCCGCACCACACCCTCGACGAATCAGCCGAGTTCAAGCGCAGAGTAATTCAGTACTTCGCCGACGAGTACAAGGCCGGGCGTACGCCGAACCCCTGCGTGCTGTGCAACCAGCACCTCAAGTTCGGGCGGCTCATGCAGCAGGCGGAGCGGCTTGGGGCGCGCTACGTCGCCACCGGGCACTACGCCCGGCTTGAGAAGAGTCCCGACGGCTCCCGCACGCTGCTGAAGCGGGGGCGCGATTTGCGCAAGGACCAGAGCTACTTCCTGTTCGCGCTCGGGCAGGATCAGCTCGCTCGCGCGCTGTTCCCGCTCGGCGACCGGACCAAGACCGATGCCCGCGCCGTGGCCCGGGGGCGCAACTTTCGGACGGCGGACAAGGAGGAGAGTATGGAGATCTGCTTTGTGCCGGACCGCGACTACGGCAAGTTCTTGCAGCAGGCCAATCTGGCGCGGAAGCACCGGGGCGAGATTGTGAACCTCCAGGGCCAGGTGCTGAGCGAGCATGACGGCATCGAGTTCTACACGATCGGCCAGCGGCACGGCCTTCGCATTGCCGCGCCCAAACCGCTTTACGTCCTCGAGTTGGACGCCGCCCGGAACCGGGTGATCGTTGGCGATGATTCGGCCCTCATGCGCGACGAGTTCGTTGCGGAGCGGTGCAACTGGATCGCCTCCGACACCCCACCGACCGCGTTCGAGGCTACGGTCAAGATTCGCTACAATCATCCCGGCGCGCCGGCCACAGTGACCTCTTTGCCCGGAGGCGCGGCCAGGGTGAAGCTCCCTATCCCCCAGCGCGCGGTCACGCCCGGCCAGGCAGCCGTGTTCTACCAGGACGACCTCGTCCTGGGCGGCGGCTGGATCGCGCGTGGTTGACGGTGCCCGCGGCCGGTGACAACGCCCCATCGTGCCGGCGCGCGGGAGTCCTCGCCGGCTTAAACCCTTTGCAGTTCCACCCGAAGGGGTGGGTTTTCGACGTTCCCAGGCCCAAAGCGGGCGAGGATGCCCGCGCGCCGTTGACTTTGTGACTGGCTCTGGACGCTGCGGCTCAGGCGATGTGGGATTGGCCGGCGGGCTGGTTTTTGCCAATCTCAACCCGGTTTCTGGAGAAGCCCATTTGAGGGGAACTGTAGGAAGCGACTATTCGCGGTCTGGTTGAGCGTGGGTTTGCTGGTTCCGGTTGGCTACGCCCAATCTCCACCGGCGCTGAGCGTGCAAGTGTCCAACAGATACGTGCGCTTGAGGATCGCTGGCGACGTCGGTAGCGCCTGCACGAATCACACGACTTGGCCTTTGAGCTGATAACGGTTCCCGAGCCGGGAGTCTTGGCGCTGGGCGGTCTTGGTGTGCTGGCCGTGCTAACCAGCCGGCGCCGGTGCTAAGCCGAGCCCGAGTGCCGGACCGGGCCTGGCCGTGGGTTGGGCGAGTGATGGCGGACGCCAGCCCCCGCCATCAATACTCGCGATCCTTCTTCACTCCAGGTTCGGGTTGCGGGTAGGCGCCGTTCGCGTCCGCCAGAACGGGGGCCGGGGATGGGTCGGTGAATTGGTCCACGCCGGGGGCGAATTCATGGGGGCACTCGAGCATCTGGTCATAGGTGATCACCTGGCCGGTATGGGCGGCCATGCGGCCCATGGAGGTCACCAGGCTGGCGATGGCGCCGCGTTTGGCTTCGTTGTAGGGCGTGTTTTGCCGAATGGCCTGCACCAGATCGTCCCATTCCAACTGGTACGGATTGGGTTCCGGTTGGGGGAAGGCCCAGGTCATGTCGTCCCGGGTGAAGTTCTGCCCTTTGAAGATCCGGCAGCGGCCCGGGGTGTGCACGGCGGTCGAAATAATGGCCGAGCCTTTGGTGCCGTGGGCGTAACTGGCGAATTCATCGTGGCAGCCCGTTTCCGCCCGACCGGTGAAGAACAGCTTGGTGCCGTCCGGGTAGGTGTATTCTACGGAGTAGTGATCGAAGTTCTGGTCTACGGAATCTCCACGGGACTGGCGTCCGCCGTTGGCGTGGGCTTTGACGGGCCAGGCGCCCTTCATCCAGGAGCATTCGTCAATCTGGTGAATGTTGTAATCGCTGAACAGTCCGCCGCTGGCCCAGAGGAAGGCGTGGAAATGGCGGATTTGAAACAGGAGTTCGCTGGTGTTGGCGGGTCGGCGTTTGGCCAGGCCCGCGCGCGAACCCAGGCGGCAGGCCCGCAGCAGGGTCAGCTCGCCGATGGCGCCGTCCTGGATGCGCTTGAGCAACTCCTGCCGGGCTTTGCAGTGCCGCACCATCAGGCCCACGCCGACCTTGAGCTGCTTCCGGTCGGCCTCGTCGGCCAAAGCGAACATCTTCTTGGTCGTCGGCGCGTCCACGGTCACGGGTTTCTCCATGAAAACGTGCAGACCCTTTTTG
>CAZHEW010000179.1:2046-6965 GCA_964531815.1 uncultured Verrucomicrobiota bacterium | reverse complement strand
ACGCCCTCGGCCTCGATCTCGTCGCGCGCCTCGCGCAGGCCGGCGGTGTCAATGAAGATGACGGGCAAGCCGCGGATGTTGGCGGTCTCCTCGATGGTGTCGCGGGTGGTGCCGGGAATGGCGGAGACGATGGCGCGGTCGCGGCCAAGCAATTGGTTGAGCAGGCTGGACTTGCCGGCGTTGGGTCGGCCGATGATCGCGGCGCGGATGCCGCGGCGCAGGATCTGGCCCTCATGGGCCGTGTCCAGCAGCTCTTGCATGACGGCCACGCCCTGGTCGAGCCGGGCGACAAGCTGCCCGCGGGTATCAGGCGCGATGTCCTCCTCCGGGAAGTCAATGTGCGCCTCGACATGGGCCAGCGTCTCGACCATCTGGCGGCGCAGCTCGTTGATGCGCCGGGAGAGCTTGCCGGCGAGCTGCTCGTTGGCGGCGCGCAGGGCCAGATCGGTGCGCGAATGGATCAGGTCGGCCACCGCCTCGGCCTGCGCGAGGTCAATCCGCCCGTTGAGAAAGGCGCGGCGGGTGAATTCCCCCGGCTCCGCCAGGCGCGCGCCGCCTGTCAGGACGGTGTCCAGGACCATCTTCGCCGCGAGTATGCCGCCGTGGCAGGTGATCTCGACCACGTCCTCGCGGGTGAATGTGCGCGGCGCCCGCATGACCGAGAGCAGGGCTTCGTCCACGTTCTGCCCGTCGCGCACGACGTGGCCGAAGTGAAGGGTATGCGTCGCCGCCGCTGAAGGCATGGGCGATGCCTCGCCGGCTGTCTTAAAGCAGCGGTCGGCGACCGCGAGCGCCTGCGGGCCGGACAGGCGGATTATGGCCAGCCCGCCCTCGCCGAGCGGGGTCGCAATCGCAGCTATCGTGTCGTCAAGCATGAGAGTGCCAGCGCCCGCAGTTCCGGCTTTGAAAAGCAGCGGCGCTGATGAATAGTTCGGCAATGATGCGCCATCCGCATTCCCGGGACGAGAGATATTTGGGCGTTGAGGCCGGGGCCACACGCACCGTCGCGCTGCTGGCCGACGGCTCCGGACGCATTCTGCGGCACTTGGAAACGGGGCCGGTCCACCTGAAACTGCTGACCGGGGCGCAGCTCGCGCGATGGTTCCGTTCGATCGCGGCGGGGCTGCCGCGCCCGGATGCTCTGGGAATTGGCCTGGCCGGCGCGTGGCTTGAAACCGATTCCCATAAGATCCGTTCGGCGGCGGCCAGAGTTTGGCCGCGCATTCCGTGCAGTGTCGCCAATGATCTGGAAACCACGCTCATGGCCGGGGCGGACGGAACCACTGCGCTGCGAATGCCTCGGGTGGTCGTTGTCAGCGATTGCGACTCCGGCAGCTATGGCAGGGGCTTGAAGGGCGCCGCAGTCAGGATAGGCGGCTGGGGCCATGTTCTGGGCGGCAAAGGCAGCGGCTATGACATCGGACTGCGCGGCTTGCAGGCGGTGGTGGATGCCTACGACCACAGGCGGGCCTGGCCGCCCTTGGGGCGGCGCCTGCTGCGGGCGCTGCAGCTTGACGAGCCAACGGACTTGATTGACTGGGCGCTGACGGCCGGGAGGGAGGAAATTGCCAGCCTCGCCGCCGAAGTTTTCGCCGCGCGGGGCGGGCGGGACAGGATGGCTGCGGGCATCCTGGCGGAAGCGGCCACGCATTTGACGCGGGACGCTGCGGCTTGTGCGCGATTACTGGCCGAACCGGGCACACGCGTTCAATTTGTGCTGGCTGGGCGCATGCTCCAGGAGCAACCGCACTTTGCGGCGCAAGTGGGGCGCGCCTTGCGGAAGCTCTGGCCCCGGGCCCTCGTTACGCCGCTTGAACGCGAAGGCGTCTGGGGCGCCGTCGAGCTGGCCAAACGGGCGTTGCAGCCAGGCGCGCGCGGAGGGCAGGGCGCCGAACGCGCGCTGGGATGCGAGAGCGCCAACCCTAAGTCCGGCCGGGCGATCGTGCGATCAAGCAGGCAATCTCCAACCGAACTGCGAAACCCGCGGTCCATGCGCCTGGACATCTTGCCCCTCAGTCGGGCGATCAGGTTGATGCTTTCCGAGGAGCGCAGCGTGCCCGGGAAACTGCAGGCTGAGCGCCGCCGCATCGCACAGCTCATCCGGGCAATCGTCCGCGCCTTTCGGCGCGGGGGGCGCCTGTTTTATGTTGGCGCGGGCACCAGCGGACGGTTGGGCGTGCTGGATGCGAGCGAGTGTCCGCCCACCTTCGGCACGCCGCCGGGCCAGGTGCAAGGCATCATTGCCGGTGGACAGCCGGCGCTGTGGCGATCGGTTGAAGGAGCCGAGGACCGGGCGGAGGCCGGCGGGCGAGCTGTCGAGTTTCGCGGCGTGAACCGGCGGGACGTGGTCGTGGGCATTGCCGCCAGCGGGACAACGCCCTTCGTGTGGGGCGCGCTGGGCGAGGCCAGGCGTCGCGGCGCCAGCACCGCGCTGATCTGCTTCAACCCATTCCTGCAAGTTCCCCGCTCGTTGCGGCCAGGCGTTGTCATCGCCCCGAATCTTGGTCCGGAAGTGCTGACGGGCTCGACCCGGCTGAAGGCGGGGACCGCAACGAAGCAACTCCTGAACATGCTGACCACGCTGGCGATGGTGCGCCTCGGCAAGGTCCGGAGCAACCTGATGATAGATTTGAACCCGGCAAACGCAAAACTGCGGGGTCGCGCCGTGCGCATTGTGCGGGACCTTACGGGGGCCGACGCCCGCAGCGCGGAGGAGGCGCTCCGCCGCGGCGGCTGGGTTGTCAAAAAGGCAATCGCGAAGCCAGGTCGGAAACCACGAGCTGCAATTTAGGAAACTTGCCCTCCAGATACGCGCCCGTGACGAACCGCACCGCACCGGTGAGCAGCAAGAGCAGGAGTCCGCCCAGGAAGAACAGCCCGAAGGCATGGGACGGATCGGGCTCCATCATCCGGGGCATGCCGTGATACAGCGCCCCAAGCGACAGCACGATTCCGATTGACCAGCTTATCCAGGGGGAAATGGATGAGAACAGGTCCATCAGGCGCAGCAAAAAAAACGGACTCAAGCTGTAGGCCACCGTTGTGAAGGCCTGGGTATAGGGATGTCGGCTCCGGAAAGTCTCGCCGGCCCCCTTGATGAGGCTGGCGCCCACAAAGACCGTCAGCAGCGAGAGCAACACCTGCGCGCTCTCCGCCACCACGACCTCAGCAATGCTGAACTTCTTCAGGCGGGCAACCTCGCCTTGCCACCTCCCCCAATTGACAAGCCCGTAGCCCTCAACCGCCGCAGTGAACAGGAGCAGGGGCAACAGGAAGAAGATCAGAAGGAAAAGGACACTGCGCCGGGCGCGATAAATCCTCTCCCACGTCGCGGCTGGCTCAAAGATCAGCAAAAGGGCTCTAATCATTCCCGGGGAGTTATAGCGGTGCGTTCCCAGCTTGACAAGGCAATACCTGTGCCCCGTGCCGGGCTCACGGACTGCTGACACGTGAATATGTTCGCTTGGGAGCGCGGCAGGTTTATTCCCTTTCGCTTCCGCGCCGCCTGTGATTAACTCGCGCAGGTGAAAGTGAACCTTGGCATCTGGGACAAGTTGACGCCGGTGGTGATCTTCCTGCTGTTCATCGCGGGCATTCTGCTGGTGGGGATGTGGTATCTGCCGCTCATCGAGCAGAACCGGCGGATGCGCAAGGAAATCCTGCGGCTCGACAACCTGGTTCGCAAGGAAGAGGAAACCTGCCGGCAATTGCGCACATCAGTTGATGCGTTGCGCTACGACCCCAAAGCCGTGGAACGGCTCGCCAGAGAACGATTGGGCTATGCCAAACCGGGCGAGATAGTCATTCGCTTCGAAGAACCCCGCTCCAACAGCACGGCCGCGCATTAGGGCTTCCAAACGGGCCCTAACCCGCAATCCGCTGAAGTTCTGGCTCTTACGGGAGGCTCGTGTCCGGGTTGGCGAACCAGGCCGGGAAATGGGGCCTCAAATCCCTTTAAGGCATGGCAAAGACGCTGCCGCTGCCGGCTTGGACGAATTTGTAACATGCACGGCCAGTGCGTCCGGCCCAGTGCACAAGCGCCCCTGCGCGCGTGTCAGGCGGCCCGTCATCCGGAGCTACAGGGTGGCTCCTGCATGGCTCCCACATAGCTACCACATGGCTTAATAGAAAACCTATTAAGCCATGTGGTAGCTATGTGGGAGCCATGTGGGATGGGGGTGTTAAGGCTGCCGGGGGGCGGGGCGCTCGTTCAATCTATCTCGGCACAGCCAGGAAGGGCGGGGCCCGATTTTGTCCGAGTTTGGTGACTGGGGCGACCGCCGGCCGGCCCCGGGCTCTCAGGTTCTTGTCGGCGCGGGACAACCGCAGGCTGTGGGGTCAGGACCGATTCTTGTCCATTGCGGCCAAGCTGCGCATGGTCAAGGTCCGCTCCTGGCCGTTGAAAATAACCACGACGGAATCGGCCAGGATTTCCTTGCAGATGATGCGGACGCGGCCCAGGTTGCAGACCACCGTGCCTTCTTCGCCCGGTTCAAAGGTGCGGTTGTTGATGATGGCCAGGGGACGATCAGCGGAGCCGGAAATCCCCTTGAGCTCCAGCTCTGCGATGGCGACCGGGGCATTGGTTGGGATGATTACAGTGGCTCTGACGTGCCGTTTGGAATTCGGGAAGAAGGGGTCTCTTCCTTCCTGCGGCGTTGCCGGATTAATGAAGACAGACTTGGGAGGCTCTGGCTCCGCTGGCGCGGCTTTGGTTGACGCCAGTGAATGGGCGGTCGGCTTGGCTGGGGCGGCCGCCGGGGGTTGGTTGGC
Organism: uncultured Verrucomicrobiota bacterium; assembly: GCA_964531815.1. Lineage (GTDB taxonomy): Bacteria > Verrucomicrobiota > Verrucomicrobiia > Limisphaerales > UBA8199 > UBA8199. The sequence goes on along the minus strand of CAZHEW010000179.1, from coordinate 2,192 downwards.
GCGGGCGTTGCCGAGGGCGAGGCAAAGGCAAACGGCTGCGCACGGAAGAATCCACGTGCAAAGCGCAGGGCATCGGTTCTGCATAAGACGCATAAGAGGGTTCAGGACGGGTTAACTTTGACCAGGGTGACAATGTCCATCTTGAA